>JACRPJ010000062.1 GCA_016213985.1 Candidatus Woesearchaeota archaeon | reverse complement strand
TATCGTCATATTTTTTATGACAATTGATCTAAGATGTATGACAACACTAAAATTAAGATATTGGAACAAATTTATCTAAATCCTGGAATTCATAAGAGGGAACTTTCCAAGCAGCTCAAGTTAGGCATGCCCTCTATAGATTACGCACTCCAAAAAATAAGCAAATTAATTAAAAAACAAAAAGCTGGGAACCAGATTAGGTATTCTTTGGATTACTCAAAAGATGAGCTTAGTCCAGCGCTTTCTACAGTTGAATATTTAAGATTAGAAAGACTTCCAGCAAAGGTAAGACTATCGGTAAGGGACTTCCTAAAAGAATTAAAAGACAAGCCGATAATTGCTCTTGTTTTTGGTTCTTATGCAAATGGTACTTATACTCAAAACTCGGATATTGACATCTTGTTGGTTTTCCAAAATATTGATGACTCAAAGCAAATTGAAAATATTGCAAAGAAAATTAGCGTGAAAACTAACACACAATTAAATCCTGTTTATTTGGATTATAATCAGTTTAAAGAATCATTTCATAATTTGACAAAAGAGTTTTTCAAAAAGATTAAGACAGATAAAATTATTATTGCGGGAGTCGAATGGTGGAGGCAATTAAAAGATGAGGAAGCCTAATTGGAAACTTTGGCTGGAAGACAAGAAGGAATGTAAATTATGGTTAGATAGTTATATTAGGAAAATGATTCTTAAGAGAAGTCCTGATGACTCGAAATTGCATTTAAGAAGAACCGATCACAACTTAACTTTTGCTAATTGGATTATTGACAAGCATAAAGATGAGATCCCTGAAGTATTTGGTGGCGATAATTTTTATGATTGGGTAATCAGTGTTTATTATTATGCCATCTATCATGCAGCTTTAGCTTTAATGAGTAAGGAAGGGTATACTTCGAAAAATCATTCTGCAACACTCTCTTTTTTGATTTATCATCATTACCATTCACAGAAAGCACTGGAGAAAGAAGACGTTGAACTCATTGCTAGTTCTTTGGGCAGAGAGGACATTGAAACTCTAGGGGTCTCAAAAGAGTTAAGAGAGAAAGCATGCTATGATGTGCACGAACAGTTCGAGAGGAGATTAGCTGAACAGATTAATCAACAAGCGGTTGATTTTGCAAATAAGATAAAATTGCTGCTGAAATCATAAAAATTACTTGCCACGATCAGCTGAAGAGTTATTTGTGATAAATCATTCCAATCCTCTGAACTGTTTTAAGTAGCGGATGGATTCAGTTAAAGCAGCTAGTTCTTGCTCTAAATCCTTCAAATTACTGTTAAGATAATTCCTGACTAAATCAGAAGAATTTTTCTGGCAAACCGCTCGGGCTGCTTCACTTTCCAGGCCCTGCTGCGTTAAAAATAATTCCAGAGCAAGATCCTTTGTGTTTCTTCTCCATGCATATTGCCTCTACTTCAAATGTGTGAGGAAGTGAACACCAATGGTCCCCGGTAAGTTTCGAAAATTCCACCGACCATTCAGAGTGGCCCCTGTGCTTAATTATTCGGCCCTCGCTTCCCTGTCTGGTACAGCTGTATATTCCACTAGCCTGGGCATTCATAATAATATCATCCCCAACTTTAAATTCTTTATCATTTACGCTGGTAGTATCTTCAGACTTTTGACTAATTTTTTCCACCAATCTATTAAACTTTGTTTCGACGAGGCCCTCTAAGCTATCAAACAGTTCAGCTATCTTTAATTCTTTTGGGGTTATGCCCAGGTGTTTAGCCACGCTTTTTGAATGTCTGGAATCCCTAAGCTTTTTTAGAATCGACGGCTTAATTTCGGTTAACTCCAATTTGTTTTGCTTAAACCCAACACTTTCGCTTAAGCCCAGTTCTTTGGTTATTTCTTGTTCAACATAATTTTGCTTGGCTATATCCACAAAATAATCTAGCCACTTATTGAATTCTTTTTTGGTGCTTATTCTAGCCTCCATCCCAAAAGCTTGGGCTAGTTTTTTAGACGCCCTCTCTGACTTTTCTTTATGGAGTTCTTCCAGCTCCCGGACCAGATTAGCCCTTCTCAGTTCATACCCTGGAAGGAGCTGCCGGGCTATTTCTCGGGCAAGGAGAGTTTGAAAATGATGGGTTTCCAGCAGCTTTTTGTCCAAAGCCGGATTAAGCTCCCATAACCCAATGGCCGGGCTGATTTCTTCTGCACTATTAGCAAACTCAAAATAAGGATTGGCATATTGTTCTAATTCCTGGGCTAAATAGAAAGTAGGTTGGTCAGGCAGATAAAAAGGAGGAACCTCCACATGGGGTTTTTCTTTAAGTTCACTCATGGATTTAATCCTGAGTTCATGGCTTCTGATTTCATCTTTAACCTCAGGTGATGAGTTATTCTGGCTTAGAAGATAGGCCAGACGATAAAATAATGGCTGCTGAAACTCTTCCTTTGCCTTGCTTTTTTCCCGCTTGATTTCGTCTAATAGGCTCATTCTACTTTTTTCTCTTAATGCTTTGTATCTTAATGAACGGATCATTAGTGATGATGACTTTTCCTGAGGTTATTTTACGATGATTTTCACTTATGCGGTACTTGGAAAAAGGGACGTAAGTATGTTGATAATCATCCGGTGAATCAGATAGCTGGTGATAACCATTAAAATCATCTTCATCACCACAGTACCCATATAATAGTGCCTCTATTCCCCGTTCTAAATAATGAACCACCGTTTCTGCCAGACTTTTTTTTGGGTAAAGGTCATCACCTCCAGTGCAGATAGGTTGATTTTTCCAGGACTCCCTCAAAAAAGGATGCTTATATTTATTGAGGACTTGAGGCTTATCTACCCTATTATGCTCATCGTCCTCATACTCTTTCCTGGCATAAATGTTCACCCCCACCTGGCAGGGAGGAAACAGATATATTCTTCCGTCAAAATCACGCAAGGCATATTCATCCACCCGGACATAGGCTTGCCAGGGACCTGTTCCATTTTTTCTCAAGCCAAAGTTGCCTACTTCCAGACTCTTTTTCTCCTGCAAATATAATAAAACAGCGGTGTAATCTAAACCTTTTTGGATTAATTCTTTTTTTTCCAGAACTCTGTCTTTAATTGCTAGTTTCTCTTCATTTAATATTTTTGTTTCCAGCGCTTCTTGCAAGTAAGGCTCTAAGTCTTTGATGTTCCATTCGCCTGGGGGAATTTTTTTGCTCGGTTGGTTATGTCCCAATCTCCTCTTGATGGATTTCTCCACTGCTTTAAGGGCATAAAAGCCTTCTGCCTTTTTATAATACTCCGAAGGAAGGTTGATATTTTCTTTAATTAGGTTAATCATCTCCTCTTGATTTAGCCTCCTCTTCGGATGGGTTCCCGCTTTATCCAGATGGTTCTCCTTTTTTTCCAGAAAGTAGGGCATGACTTCACCAAGAATGGTTTTAAGCACGGGGCTGGTTCCTTCTTCCTTGATTTTAAAATGGTTAGAATCAAAACTTTTTTCCAGAACTTCTTTCTTTTTTTGCTGGTAAAGCCGGG
>JACRPJ010000061.1 GCA_016213985.1 Candidatus Woesearchaeota archaeon | reverse complement strand
ATTCTCCATGACATTTCCAAACAACTGTATTTTCACAGTTATAACCGAAGAAAGCAATACCTCTCTCCTCACTAATGGGAGAAGAATGAGAATACTTTTCTCCCAGATGCTCTTGGGCAAATTTCTCGGCTAAATGTTCAATTGTAATACTGCCGTCATGGTAACTTGTGTAAATTAAATAACCCACGTAAACTAAAAAAGAACACATTACGATTGTAAGAATATAAATTCCGATATCTTTCAATAGCTGAAGTTGTTTCTTTTTCATTATTCTAATGATTATCTTGGAGAATATATTCTTTTTGCTTTTTTCGGCCCCCTTAATACACAAACTTTATATTCTATATGTAAATTTCACCAAAGTATGACAAAAGCAATCACTTCCGTGAAAGAATTCCAAAGATTTTATTTTCCAGACGCTCTTCTGGACAGGCTAGAAGAGACCCTCTGCTCAAAGCTTAACCTAACTGAAAACCATCAGCGTCGTTTAGCCAAAAACGAAGAGAACCCTAAGACGGGCTTTATTGAAGTGGCTAAAAACTCTGATTTATGGCCAAATTTAGGGTCAATCAAATCCATCTCCGAGATTGTTACCTCATTTTATAAAGAGGAGGGATACTATGCTAACCCGGCAGATAATAGCAGTATTACCATCTATGCCAGAAAGAGCGATAAACACTACTGGATTGGAATCATAGAGAGCGAATCCTCTTATTTGATATCAATCATGAACGTACCTACTTATCCATTAGAATAGGAAACCAAACCTCTTTATCTTCCTTTTAACTTCATATCTAATAACAAGTCTTCCAGCTTTCTTAATTCGTATTTCACTGCATCTACTTTTCTTCTGATTTCGTTATCCCTAAAATCAAACTTTAATAATTCTCCATAAATGGCGTCTACCAAATCACGAATCTTAACTACTTCGGCAATCTTTCCTTTTCCTGCTAAAAAGACTGCCCTCCGGCTCAATTCTCCGGGGAGGTCACATAATCCCAGGACCAAATATTCGGCCATGACTTTCAAGTCTACCAGCTTTCCAGCCTTGACGAAATGATAATAGAGAAGTGCTTCTACGTATTCCTGCAAAGCCACCTTGTAGCTGCCTTCATAAACCATTTTACCGTTGTGCCTGGCAATCTTTTCCAATTCTTTTCTCTCTTTTTCGATCTCTTCGACTAATTTTGCCGCTTTATCCAGCTCATCACGATGGAGAGCATAAATTATCAACTTACTTAATTTAAGAACATCACGGGATTTCTTAATCAGCTTCTCGCGCTCTTCATCGTACTGAACAAATTCTTTCTGAAGTTTGGCAAAATCAACCATATCCCTAGAATATAAAAGTTTATTTATAATCTTTTTTGTTGGAAAAAGGAAGAAAACATAAAATCCTATTTTTGAGTCCAAAACATTTATAAATCATCCTCATTCTGTTAAAGAGATAAAAACTAATGAGGAGTGCTGATTAGAATGGAAGAGTCGAGACCGTTAGATACTTTGAATCAATCTAGAAACAAGAACGTGATGGTTGATTTGAAGAATAATTATCGCTATATCGGAAAATTGATCGCGTTTGACATTCATGTTAACGTGGTATTAGCGGATGCTACTGAATATTATAATGGTGAGGAGAAAAGGAAAATTGGCACGGTGTTCATCCGTGGGGATACCATTATCATTATTACTCCCGCCTAAGCTTAGCAACTAGGTGAGCGAAGATGACTAAAGGAACCCCCAGCATGGGGAAGAAATCAGGAAAGAAGACTCACATTCGGTGTAGAAGGTGTGGAAATCATTCTTATCACATCAGAAAAAAGAGATGTGCTTCCTGTGGATATGGAGCAGGTCCGAAGCTGAGAAAGTATAAGTGGAATAAGAAAAATGCAAAGTAAAATCTGCACTTCCGACAGCACGATCATTCTAAAATGGAAACTCTAAATATTTATATTGGGATGTTTATATCAGGGTTATTCACTGGGTTTGGGGTAGCAATAGCCAATTATTTTGCCAATAAACACCTAGTTAGGCGATTAGAAGCAATGAATAAAATTATTACTAAATTAACCGGAAGCAGACAAAACATAAACTCTAGAGGAAGATTAAAGAAAAGATAAGGGATAATTAATGATTTTGACGAGCCCAAAGTTAAAATCATTCCGAAAAAGAGAGGTTAGGCAACTTTCACAGTTCAGTAATAATCGTTCCGTTTTCTAATAAATCAGTAGTGTTATTGTTTTCTATGGTCTTATTCCCGGAGAAATAATCTATACAAAGCTGTTTCATGAAACTAATTGTTATCTTTTCACAGAGAGCTTTGTCATTAGTTAACTTGGCAATTCTTAGGATACAAGAGTTTTTGTTAATGGAATTACTAAGCTGGGTGCAGATTTCAGCATCTTTAGAATTAGTAGCGATTTTGTACACGCACCACTGAGTATAATTTTCCGCTACGAGTGGACATAGTTTAGGATTGCTGGTTGCTAAAGCAATCTCCTGAAAACACTCCTCTTTCTGAGCTTTGTTTCCTATTCTCATACAAGTATCACTCTGATTATTATTCCTGGAAAGATGGAAGTAACAGTTGTCTGCCCAATAATCATCGTTTATCTTTTCACATAGTTGAGCGTTATTAGTTATTTCCGCAACCTGT
>JACRPJ010000084.1 GCA_016213985.1 Candidatus Woesearchaeota archaeon | reverse complement strand
TTTTTTGTGTGAGGGTATCTTCGCTTCTAGATAGAGTTGGCCGGTCTGTGCCAAGTACGCTTCCGTGCCAAAGTGATTCAAGCAGTAAAGTGTATCTACATTTTCACATGCCCCAGTAATTTTGGTTATAGTAGGAACCTCCACCCACCTAAAGCTATTTTTGATGAAGTATTCGAGCGCTCCCACGTACAAGCTGTCGTTTATGTTGTCGATTAGGGACATGGTTTCAGAATTTATCAACCCAAACCGGCCTTCCGTTTGGGTTAACTTCCACAAATCGGCTTGGGTTGTGGTTGGCTGTTCTCTTTTAGGTTTTACATTATTTACATTACTATGTTCTATATCAACATTAGCAAGCATTTACATCACCTCGCCAGAAATAAACACAACATTTTTATATAAGCATTTGTTGTAAGTGAATTTACAACACTTATACTGAGGCTAATTTGAAAGATATTAGAAAGATATGAAAGATGTTATTGAGACTTTGAAAAGAGTAGGCTTTTCTTTAAACGAGGCAAAGGTATATTTTGCTCTAATCCACTTGGGCTCATCCAAAGCTGGAAGGATATCTAAGATTGCTGAGATAGATAGAACTTCTACTTATAATTCGCTAAAATCGCTGCTGGAGAAAGGCTTAGCCAGCTATGTCACCATAGGAAAAACCAAATGGTTCCAGCCCACTAATCCCTCCAAGCTGCTGGAGCTAATAAAAGAGCAGGAAGAAGAGATTAAGAAGGTATTGCCTAGAATAATAGTAGAATACAAAGAAAAAAAGCTGGAAGAGAATGTCCGCTTGTTTAAAGGACTAAAAGGGGTACGTACCGTTCTGGAAGATATCCTCCGGGAGAATAAGCCCAACTTAATGTTTGGCTCAGAAGGTCAGCTGGAGCAACATATTTCTTCTTTCGCCCATAAATTTGTGCGTGAGTTAAAGAAAAGAAAAATACCTGTAAAAAGTCTGGTGAGAGAGAGCAGGAGGGATATATCATCACGTGATGCCCAAGTACGTTTTGTTCCAAGGACAGTCACTTCGAATGTAGTTACCAACATTTACGGGGATAAGATTGCCATCATTATCTGGAGCAGGACTCCTGAGGCGATATTAATCGAGAACAAGACTGCTGCTGAGGCCTATCGCAGCTACTTCAACTTCATGTGGGAAAGGGCTAATAAAAGATTATTATAGACAGGGTTGTGACGTTTACCAATCCTCATCTTCAAAAATAGGTTCGACTGGGCATTTATCTTTGTGCCCGCAATTGCCGCAGGGACCGCATCTAATCGCAGAATTAATCCATTTTCGATCTAGGCTGGAAAGGACAGCGAGGACCAGTTTTATTACAATCCCAATCTTTCCATAATCCCCTCAACGGAGAATTCCTCTAGGTCTTTGTATCTCGTCCACATCGGCTTTGGTGAGGATGACTCCATCTATTTTGGCCAGGTCATTAAACCGCTGTGCTTGCTCGATGCAGTCATTCCCGGTAATACTCTCCCCGACAAATAACTTAAGATGCGGTTTGGTTACTCTGATAATCTTTTCCAATTCTTGCATGAGGTTAGTATTACTATGTAATCTTCCGGCAGTATCTATCATTACGATATCAATTTTATTCTTCTCTGCATACTTGACCGCGTCAAAGGCTACTGCTGCGGCATCTGAGCCGTAATCGTGCTTAATCATCTTTACCCCTAATCTGTTCGCGTGCTCTTCTAATTGCTGTATCGCTGCTGCTCTAAACGTGTCACACGCTGCCAGAACTACGGAAAGCCCATGCTGCTGAAAATAATAAACTAGTTTAGCAATGGAAGTGGTTTTTCCTGAGCCGTTAATACCAAAGAAAGCGATGATATATGGCTTCTTCTGTTTGACCAGTGAAAGCATATCTATTTTTTCAAACGAAAGAATGTTGCGCAGTGTTCCCTTTAAAGTTTCTTCGATGACTTTTTCTACCTCTCGAGGCAAGGGCTTTTCGACCAGTTTTTTCTTTAAGTCCTCTTTAATTTTTTCAATTACTTCCACTGAAACATTATTCTCCAATAAAGCCACTTCTAAGTCCCAGAACAGATTTTCAAATTTATCCGCAGAGATGGTTTTAGTGGCTAAAGCATGTTTTACTTGTTCAAAAAAGCTTTTATTTTCCTCTCCTTTGGGTGCTTTTGGTTCTTCCTTTTCCTCTACTTTCTCTTCTTTTTTAGATTCTTCTTTTGGTTCTGGCTCTTCTCTTTTCTTCTTGAACCAACTGCCGAAGAAACTTTTCTTTTCCTCCGGCACTTCTTCTTTTGGAATCTCTTGCACCCCGATTTCTTTTCTCAGTCCATCTTTTTCTGCGGTGATTTCCTGCTCGATAACTTCTCTTTCTGTTTTTAACTTTTTTTCTGGACTTTCCTTCTCTGGTTTTACCCTCTCTTTGGTTGCTGCTGGTTTAATCTCTTCTTCGGTTACTTCTTTTACCTCTGCTTCCTCCTCTGCTTTCTGAGAGAAGACCGAAAGTGCACTTTTTAGTTTTTCTTTAAGCCTACCAAACATTTTACTTGGCTCTATCTTTTATCTGAGCGTAAATTTTCATAGACTGAGCATTTAGTTCTTGGATCAGCATTTCTACCTGGGCTAGTTGGTTGCTTACTTCCCTTTTTTGCTGCTGCAATAATTCCATTACCTCAGGAATAGATTTCTCTACGGTGACATTTGATCCTACATTAACGATAAGTTTCTTGTTCTCAGTTAGTTCTCCTTTCACAAAAACCCCATTAGCGATAAGCGCTAGGAAATCATTACCTAATTTCGTCTTTTGGATCTCATTAACTGCGCTTAGAGATAAATCTAATTCAGCGTTCTGTTCATTAAGCATTCCAATGTGTCTATTTAGCTCTTCCAGCTGCTGTTGGAGAAGTTGGAATTGTAGGTATTTCTGCGCAGTGGCTTCTTCATCGGTCATGTTTGAGCTCATTCTAAGCTAGTTTTATAAGATTTTTGGAAGAAAAAGCTTTATTTCTGTGAAAGATTTAGAGGCAAGTATATTCCCTAGTTTCAAAATTTTTATATATCCCGAGAAGAAAGTTCCTCTCTAGTGAGTAGGTCAATGAGAATAGAAAATCAGAGTGTAATCAAAGATGTTCTCTCCAAGCTGTTTATTATTCCACTTTCCACTACTCATTTGGATTTAGTTACTAAAATTGCCGAATACTGTTTGGGCGTAAAAGGAGTTGACCTAACTCATCAGTTTATGACTCCCCGCAGCTTCTCCGTGGGTGAATATTGCCCTAGATTTGCTCTAGAAGAAAACAAGCTGCCCAACCTCCAAGGTAAGAGTGTCTATATGGTTCTTATTCCTTCACCATACAAACGGCCAGAAGAGTTGATAGAAAGAGCTCAAATTGGGGCTTTTGCTGCTAAAGAGCACTACGCAGATAAAGTAGTCCTGCTAACTACAGAATTCCCTCACGCTCGCCAAGATCGGGGTTGGGAAGAGGATATGAAAGCATGGGGGGAGCCCACCACAGTAAGAGCTCATGCTCGCCTGCTTAAAGCCGCGGGAGTAGATGAAGCGATCACTACTCACATTCATTCCCCCCGTATTCCCGCTTATTTTGCGTTGGAATGGGGCCTAGTTCCGAAGGAATTGCTTCCTCCAGAAGCGAGAGAGTTTCCTCCTTCTGAATTGAAAGTTCCCCAGCAGGTAGACGTTAAAAACATTCAGATACAGGAAATAGGAAAAAAAGTATTTAAGTCCATCAGTCCGCATGCATTCTTAGCTGATTACATTTTACACCAGTCTTCGTTAGTGAATGCCCCCTACTTAAAAGAAGAAGGTAAGGGATTAGTTCTAAAAGCTCTGGATAAAGGCAATCGTGGCTTTATTGATCAGCTCTATGATGCTCTCTTCCTGCCGAATGCTTCTCGTATTTATTGTAACAAAGCCCGGACGGCTAAAAATGACCCCAACTCGGTGAGTGTAGAGGTAGTAGAAATTTCTCCCCACTTTGATACTTTAGATGGAAAAATAGAGCTCTATGCAGATGATGGTATAGAAACAGGAGGAACGCAGATGAGGGCAGCAGAATGGTCGGACGGGGGGAACAAGTGTAATGCTACGGGTAAATCCTATGGGGTACCTGCCGATCGTTTGATTTATTTCACTCACCCTTGGTTGGGAGGAGAAGCTCACTTGTCCGTGCAGGAGAGATTAGTAAAAGGAATTAGAGCAAGAGAGTTTATCACCACTAACACTCGCCCTTATATTAACGACGCCCAGTATCATCGTTTCAAAGAGAAATCCACCGTGTTAAGATTTGCGGAATTATGGGCAGATGCTCTTATTGCTAATGAGCTGGGCCATGACTTGGAAGCCCGTTATAGTGGATTTAGCTGTGAAGAGGAGCAGCATGAGTTTATTTCTTCTCTGTATAACATTAAGAGACACTCTTGGCATTTCTTGGTAGAAGGGAGACAAAAAGAGAGAAAGGAGATAATTTTTAGATTGAGGGAGTATTAGCAGGGTAATCTCGCAGCGATATGCTTAAAAATAACCTTCTCACTATGACAAAAATATGCTAACTTCGCTTCAAAAAGCCAAAGCTTTTAATCAGCAATACCGTCTCGTAGGGAGACATTCCGCGGTAAAAATCTGCTTGTGGACTAAGCAATGTATCCGAAGCGGAAAAGTATGCTATAAACAGGAATTTTATGGGATTCATACCGGAAATTGCCTAGAGATGACTCCGGCTATTCTTTGTAACCATCGCTGCCTGCACTGCTGGAGGGATACCTCTTTATTCGCTCCAAAGTGGGAAGGAGGAGTAGATGATCCTAAAGAAATAATTAGGGGATGTATTGATGCCCGGAGAGAATTAATGATTGGTTTTGGAGGAAGCGAAAAAGTCAAAGCGGATAAACAGAAATTAGCTGCTCTTAATACATTTCTGGCTCCTGATCACGCCGCGATTTCTCTTACTGGAGAGCCATGCTTATATCCCCGACTCCCTGAATTAATCGATGCTCTCTTTGACGATTTCCATTTCCGAACGGTTTTCTTAGTCACTAACGGCACTGTTCCGGAAATGCTGAAACGAATTGGGACTGAGAGTAAACACTTTCCTACCAATACTTATTTGTCTTTGCAAGCATATAATTTTGATTCGCATAAGAAACTGAACCATCCGGTAGTTCTAGATACGTGGAATAAAATCATAGAGAGCCTGAAATATCTGAGTACGGTTAAAGATAAAACTAGAACGATAGTTAGGATTACGGTAATTAATGGTCACAATATGAGCCATGCCCGAGAGTTTTTACCTTATGTTAAACTAATGAAGCCGCACTTTATTGAAGTAAAGGGCTACGGGTTCTTAGGAATGTCCCGCAGAAGATTAAAAGAAGAGAACGTTCCGAGTTGGGAAGAAGTACAGGGATTTGCTGAGGAAATTGCTCATGTTTCAGGATACAAAATAACTCTCCAGCACGAGCCTAGTGATATTGTACAGCTGAGGGAGAAGTAATTATGCGTTTGAGTACCAGCAAGAAAGTCACCTGCATCCATTCCAATATTCATTTTCAAAAATAACTTACCCAACCAATAGGTTTTTAAACCCTGAAAGAATACCCTACTTAAAGAGGTGATAACGATGTGTGAATGTTGCGGAAGAGTTCATGCGGTAATGAAGTTGGTATTTGCAGTCTTGTTGCTGGTAAATATTTTCCTTTGGCCACAGTGGCTGGGAATCGATGGCTGGATTGCTTTTGTAGCTGTGCTGATGGTACTGTGGAGCGTTGTAAAACTGATTTGGCCAAGTTGCTGCTCTTGCAATTGTGAGGTAGAAAAGAAACCAGCTAAGGCTTCGGTGAAAATCTCGTAAGAAATAATAACCCCTTCAGCTTTTAGGCTGTAAAGGGGGTGGTTGGAGGCACCAACCACATGAAAAAGAAAAAGAGCGTAATAGATAAAATTAACGGTTTGATACAACAAGCTCGTGTTCCGGTATATCTGCATCACTTTGGACCAAAGAAATACACGAGTATTGAACATTGCAAAGCATGGCTTCTTAAAGAAGCACACCGTTGTTCTTGGCAGGATTATATCGACGATTGGGCAGTTGCCGAACTTGAAAAAGTGCCTGATCGGTCGACTTTGATTAAATTTGTTCAGCGACTCCCAGTATGGCTGAAAGCCGTACTTACTAGGCTTACAATCAAAATTGGCGAAGCTGAATATGGCGCTATTGATAGCACTGGTCTGAGCAGAACTAGTGCAAGCAAGTATTATTTGAAACGTATAGATAGCGAAGAGCCAATTAAGCGATGCTTAAAATTAAGTCTCTATACGTCGAAAAAATGGATATTATCATTTCGCCTAAGGGCGAAATGGCGTGGCGACCCAAAAGATGTTAAGTATTTGGTCCGCCACGCACCAATTCTTCCGGAAACAAATTGTTTGGACAAAGGGTATGATGCCAACTATGTGCATCATGAATTCCGGAAAAGAGGGCTGTTTAGTATTATTCCTGTACGGAAGGGTTGTCGTCGAGGAAATTACCGCAAAGAAATGCGAGATTTCTTTGACTATGCACAATATTGGGAAAGAAATTGCGGTGAATATAACAATGCAAGTTTTAAGAAACGCTTCGGAAGCTATCTCCGAAGCGTGACCTTCCGCAGTCAACATGCGGAAGTAACCGCAAAAGTTATCCTTCATAATCTTAAAGCGGTTTGGCTAAGACTTTTTCACCGAAGCCCGACTAACCGAAACGTTTATATAGCCGATGGTCTCCTGAAAGAAAACATGTGTATGCTCAATTAATATTGAGTATGAATGAGGTCGATCCAATTAACTTGTTGCGACATGAAAGTGTTGTGACCGTACGAAGGAAAATTAGGTTATAAAAGAATTAATTTCTTAATAGCAGTTCCCGTTGATCCTGCGGGAGAGTGCTGCTATGGGAGTTCGACTAAGCCATGCAAGTCAGGGGGCTCGAAAGAGCACAGGCAGAATGCTCAGTAACACGTCAATAATCTGCCCTTAGGTACGGGATACCCTTGGGAAACTGAGACTAAAACCGTATAGGTAAGAAATACTGGAATGTTTTTTAACTGAAAGGCAACGCCTAAGGATGAGTTGGCGGCTGATTAGGCTGTTGGTAGTGTAACGCAAGCGCAAAATAGATTTTGTGAGAGTGCAAAAGCTGGCGCTTTTACATGACTACCAAACCTTTGATCAGTACGGGCCGTGAGAGCGGGAGCCCGGAGAGGGATACTGAGACACGGATCCCAGCCCTACGGGGTGCAGCAGGCGCGAAAACTTTACACTGTACGGAAGTGCGATAAGGGGACTCCCAGTGCTCATGCATTGCATGGGCTTTTGCCAAGTGTAAACAGCTTGGCGAATAAGTGGTGGGTAAGACGGGTGCCAGCCGCCGCGGTAACACCTGCGCCACGAGTGGGACTCGCTTTTATTGGGCCTAAAGCGTTCGTAGCCGGACAGGGCAGTCTTGGGTGAAATCGTTGCGCTCAACAAAGCGGCGTGCCTAAGATACTTCCTGTCTAGAGACCGGGAGGAGTTAGG
>JACRPJ010000056.1 GCA_016213985.1 Candidatus Woesearchaeota archaeon | reverse complement strand
ACACTTTAGCTTCATTAACCATTTTCATTGACCTCAACTGACTTTTTTAATATTTGATTGGTAACAATTCCTCAGAAGTTGCTACCTCCTTGCAAACCAAGTCATTGGTAATACTTCTCATTAAAACCGGATACTGTTTATAAAGATTACTGAGAAGTTATTGCTTAATCCGCTTCAGAATTCTCCGCGCCGTATACCGAAAACCTCCGCGGCTCGCACATGACTACCATCAGCACTTCCGGATTCGCAAACTTAGCCTTATTGAACATCTCAAAATCAGTGGAAGAAGCAAGGCAGCTCTTATAGGGATGAGTGTGCAGGATAATTAATGTATCTTCTGAACAAGGCTCAAAGATTACCTGATTAAAAGATTGCTGGTATATCTTTGGTATGTAATAAGAGACAATCCGATAATTATTGCCCTCCTTTTTTCCCCGCAGGCATAAACTGAACTCGTTCTCCTGCTCAAGGAGATAAAGTGCATTGATCTGTTCAAGGGTGTTGTTCTCAAAAGTGATGGAATAGCCACCTAGCTGGACCAGATCTCCTTCAGCGGGTGTTGATTCCCATCTCCCCTTCAGAATATCACCTATTGGAAAGTCTATCCAGAGGTAGGAGAGAATCAAAACTACCAGAAATATTCCTGTCGCTATCAGTAATACCTTCCTAAAAATGGGTCTTTCTTCTGCTTCTCTCTCTGAGTGGGGAACAATCAGTGGGGGACCTTCCGTCTTCATATTGGAAGAGAGGCGGGAGCAGTATTTAAATTAATACTCGCTCAAGCTCTTCTGCTGCCCCTGCTCATTTATCACTCTTGCTATCGCCTCAAAATCCGCTTTCATCTGCTTAAGAATTTCCGGATTTCTTCCCGAATACAAATAATTGGCAGGATGGATTACTGGAACTACTTTGATTTCCCGTCCACCAATGTTAATGGAAAATATCCTCCCTCGCAACGACTTAATTCCCGTCTTGCTCAGAATTCTCCCGGTAGCAAAATTGCCAATAGTTACAATTACCTTAGGGTTCATGAGTTCAATCAACTTATCTAAGCGCCCACGACAATTTTCCACTTCTTCGGGAGTGGGATTCCTGTTCGCGGGGGGACGACATAGGATAGTATTGGTAATAAAAACTTCTTCTCGGGATATTCCTACCGATTGTAAAAGCTCAGTAAGCACTTTTCCGGACATCCCACAAAAAGGGATTCCCTCCTGATCTTCAGTTGCGCCGGGAGCCTCGCCCAAAAGTAGCACATCAGCACTAGAATTCCCTTCACCGAAGACTACTTGGGTCCTGCTTTTACATAGTTCGGGGCATCTGCTGCAGTTAACGTACTGCTGTTTGAGGAGTTCGAGGGACATAATCTAATCATGGAAGAAGAGATATTTAAGAATTGCGATGCTTAAAAAGGAATTATACTCTCTCAGACTAATTCTTTTCTTGACCATATGGTTTATTTATATGGTCTTCTGGTACTCAACGTAGCGGCAACGGCCACATACCAGCCGATCCTTGTGCTTTCCCAGGAATGTTCCCGGACCACATTTTGGACAGAAGCGGTTCTTTCTGGCAACTTTCTCGCCACTACTTTCGTACAAAGCACTTAACTTCCGGTCTTCCTTCTGGCCTTCCTTCCTAGCCTTAGCTCCGCCTCCTTTCTTCGTTTCCGGTTTAGGTCTACTTTCCTGTTTAACCATTACTGCTCGCCCTCTTTCTTCTCTCCCTCCGTTCTCTGAGCCTCTTCCACCTTCTTTTTCATATGTTTAGTCAGCTTTTCGGTATTCTTTTTAGCATCTTTGCTGTGGTAAACAACAGCAGTAAACCGTGCTTCTTGACGACTAAAAGCAGTATAAATACTTTTAACCACTACCAGCTCTGCATCGCCAGTTTTCAATTCTTTAGCTAGAACTTCGCTAAGCTTAGCATTGCTGGGAGTAGCTCCCTCAAACCCAATCGTTCCCTTGACTTCTACTCTTCTTAAGAAAGGATTATCTTTTCTCTCTTGAATATTAACCTGCATTATTTCATTCACCTTACTTTGATGGCATATTCCCCTTTGACTTTGATTCCAATCTTCTCTGCAATCATAGATTTGTTGATATTATTAACATAAATTCGTCCCTGCCAGCTGCTGGATAAATTATCTGATTTACAGATTGGACAAGTGTCTCCTTCTACTAAAATCTTACATTTTTTACATGCACTTTTTTTAACCATTATTACTCTTTATCTCCTTTAGAACCATTTTTCAGTTGCTGCTGCTCCAGCCACTCCAATTTTCCCAATCCCTCCTGACGCATGGTAAGCCCAATCTTAGGATTGTTAATATCTTTATAACTAATTGCAATTATACGTGCTCGGCATTTATCACCAACTTTTAACGATTGGTTAGTCTTCTTTCCCTGTAATACTTTTTCTTTGCTGAAAGAAACAAAGTCGTCCATGCTCTGGGAGATGTGAGCCATTCCTTCCGCACCCCCGAGATCCATAAATGCTCCAAAATCAGTTATGTCTCTAACCTTAGTAAACAGCGGTTCGTTCATCTCCGGTTTGAAGGTAAGTAATTCGAATTTGGTGTCATAATAAGCAGCTCCATCGCCATGAACAATTATTCCTTCATTTACATCCCCAACATCAATAACGTTAACTACAAAACCAAGCTCTTTAGAAACATGATTTTCATAAGTTAATTTAACATTTTGCAGTACCGACTCCCGCTTGTTTAGGTCAAACATGTGCGGAGGAACCCGGATGTAATCCCTTGCTTTTATGCGATAGAACATTTT
>JACRPJ010000055.1 GCA_016213985.1 Candidatus Woesearchaeota archaeon | reverse complement strand
TGGTTCTAACGGTTTGAGCTACGGCTTTAGCGGCAGCGATGTTGTTGTGCTGGGCATCCTTGCCGGTAGTTCGTTTAGTGTCTTCAGGCAGGATGAAGATGGGCTGAATTTGGTTTTGGTTGGTCATGGTTTTATTCCTCTATTTCCCCCATTTTAGCATAGTGCCGTTTCGTCTCTCTCACCCTCTCACCTAAATTGCGGTCTAATCTTTCTGTGGCTGAGGCTATAATCAATGGTTCTACCCCCTTAAAACATAAATATTGAAGGTAACCCTCAGTTGCTTTTCGGGGAGAAGAAGAATTAGGAATTCCTGCTCCGACAGTAGAAACAATACTGCACGTGGTACCATCTCCGCTCGATAAATAATAACCTCTATAATGACCTCCTCTATCTACATAGCCTGGAAAAAGCCGAAGCATATTGCTATTATACCTATCACCACCATATAAAATTCTTGCTAATTCTGAATCCTGCTCATATCCTTTAAAAATCTCTTCAATTCCTTTAATTATTCTTTTTTTGTGTTGCATTTTTTATACCTCCTGTTAAATATTAGTTATAATTTGGTACTCATTTAAGCTTCCGGATGCTGAGCGTACCTATTCTCTGCCTGCCTCTCACATTCATTATCAAAATGCCGGGCGTATGCTCTCTTCAGGTCTTCTACTCTTTTGCCTAAATCCTCTCTTAACCTTACTTGAACTGTAGCTTGGTCTAAGGGTAGAATATTTTGCTGACGTAAAAGAGAAAAATAATCTTTCGCAGCAGCTTGTACCGAAGAAGCTTCAGTGATAGGATCATCACCATATTGAATGAAAAAATTGCCATCAACACCTAAAAAATGATTCTTTTTTTCCCAGGTAAAAAGATAAAAAGGTATATAATCATTCAATGCTTCAACTAACTCTCTATCTGTGGTATAACCTTTGAAGACTTTTTCAATCCCATCAATTATTCGTTGTTTGTGCATTTTTATTGCCTCCTCAATTAATGAACTAAATAATCCATTCTATTATTCTTTGGCGGATGAAGCTCAGCAAAAGCTTCTTGGACCAGTTTTAGATACTGGTCTCCTACGCTTTTAATTGTATTAGGCAGTTGGGTTGAAATATTTATTCCTGATGTTCTTTGTCTATGCTCTTCAGCCACAAAATAAGAATTGTTGGCTAACAGTACCAACTCTCCTATATGATTAACCTGAACAGCATGTCTTTGCATCCACTCAATAAATTCATTAACAGGCTGGTCTGCGGCTCTTACTGCTTTTAAAGATGCATCTCTAACCAAAGCGGTTATCTCTTGGTTACCATGATGAGAGAAAGGATATTGGAATCTTCCTTCTCCACAAACAATTTCTTCAGTTAAATCGATTCCATGACAAAGTGCATTGATCACTTTTTCAAAAACAGTTAAATATTGGTCATTAGATAAAACAACCCATTGTTGTTGGAGAGGATCCGGATATTTTAACTTTAGTCCTTTTCCATGATTACTTTTCCATTGATAATCAGCGGTAATAAACACCCCGCTTTTCCTGCTGAACCTATCAGCAATCTCTTCTGAATGCTCCACCCAATGAGGACCAACGATAAAATCTCCTTCTAAAAAAAGTTTTCCTAAATCATCGCTGATTCTTACCTCTGCACTAACTTTTCCATGAAGAAGAGGTATATCATAAAAAGTAGCCTTGAAAATGTTTGGGTACTGCTCTTCTCCTGGTTGAACGGTTTCATCTACAAAAGCAGGAATCCATTTCCGGAGTCGTTGTATTATTTCTCTTTGACCTTTCTTAATTGCCGAATTACCATTAAGACTATAATTACTTTTAATCCCCTTAAATAGTTCTTTTCTGGTTAAGCCTTCTACTGGAACTACACTTATTGGGCCAATATAATGGGTTTCTTGTTGCATTTTTATTACCTCCAATTTAATTATTCATTTAAACATCAGGATACATGAGTGTATCTTTCCTCATCGATTCGATCGCATTCATTCTCAAAATGCCGGGCATATGCTCTCTTCAGCTCTTCTACTCTTTTGCCTAAATCATCTTCTAACATCTTTTTGGCTTTGGTTAGAGTAAGTGGACGTTTTCCCTTAAAACACAAATACTGGAAGTAACCCTCGGCTGCCTCCCGGGGAGAAGAAGGAAGGGGATACCCCTCTTTATAAGAAGAAATTATCTTGCCGTTAGCGAATAAACAATAATCTAATTTATCATGGGTTGGAAAAAGCTTAAGCGGGGAACCACTTTCTCTTAAAGCTTCTATTAATTCTGTATCTCCTCCATACCCCTCAAAAACTTTCTCAATTCCTGCAATTATTCTTTCTTTGTGCATTTTTCACTAGACCTCCTAAAGGTATTTTATCTTCATTACTTCTACTTTAATATGGGTCTGGACGAAAGCGCTCTGGCAAATCACCAGAACTGATTCTGGATTCCCTGTTTTCAATCAATCGTCGGACCCTTAATCCTAAATCCTCTTCCACATCAGCACGAACGCCCTTTTCGGTTAATCGCTTACCGCGATGCTTGGCAAACATCAATATATCTAAATATAAACTTGCTGCATTACTAACTGAGCTAGTTCCCCTATCATTAGAGCATTTAAAACAATGGACACTTCCATCAGATTTAAGGGCATACCTTATTCCACCAGGATAATTATAATCTGAAAAAAGGTCAAAATCACAACCTAAAAAGCTTACTGCACTTCTTAATGCTGGGGTGAGATACGTTTGCATTTTTGCAGCTATGATTTCTGTTAAGTGCTCTCTTCTCTTTCTCCTCCAATCTAAAATTTTAGTTTCTCTCGGAGTGCGATGAGTAGTAGTATAATACATCTGTTTCAGAGATTCTATTCTTTCCTCCAAGCTTCCTTCTAACCTGGCTTTAGCAGTATCGGGAGTGGGGGGCTGTATTGAGCGAGAAGAAAGATAAGTAAGATACCCCTCGGCCGCTTTTCTTGGAGAAGAAATGGTGCTCCCCATAGAGGAATAGTCATGAACATAAATCTTGCCGGTTGAAAATAAATAATAGGCTATTCCTTCCTGTTCAGGAAAAAGTCGAAGATTAGAACAGTCAGCTTTTAAAGCTTTTCTTAATTCAGTGTCCTTTGCATAACCATTAAAAACTGCTTCAATCCCTTTAATTATTCTTTCTTTATCTTGCATTTTTGTTGCCTCCTTAATCTTAATGATTATTCCTCTATCTCCCTCATTTTAGCATAATGCAGTTTCGTCTCTCTTACCCTCTCACCTAAATTATGGTTTAATCTCTCTATAGCAATCTCTTTAGTCAATGGCTCTACCCGCTTAAAACGCAAGTATTGAACGTAACTTTGGGCAGCCTCTGCAGAAGATGAACTTAAAAAAAGTCCTCTTTTATCCATAAAAATAATATCGTTAGTTTCACCGTCATTATCGGATAAATAATACTGTCGATGATCATACTCTGGAAAAAGCGTGAACCTGATTTTCACCACTTTTAGAATTTTTGCTAATTCTGAGTCTTTCTCGTATCCCTCAAAGACCTTCTCAATCCCTTTGATTATTTCTTCTCTGCTCATTTTTATACCTCCGATAAGCTTCATATCTCTCTTTATGTATCGTTAACTCCCCATTAACGCTTCTCTTCTTTGATTATTGCACATAGCACCAATGAAATGATTAGTTAAATTCTGGTATATTTTCGCGTAAGTTTCGTATTTCATGGCCAAATCAGCACCATCCCTAAAACCTAATTCGCTGGACTCTAGGTATTGGAACAAGACTAAATCTTTACTTTCCACTCCGGGAGTAATATGCAAGCTGGAAGCAATATCTTCCAATAAAACCCTTTCACTTTTCTGTTCTAGGGGAGCAGTATACAAAACTAAGCCTGCAAAAGGAGATACTCTCTCCTGTGCTGGCTCAATTAACTTTCTGGATAACAAAGTATTGGCGATTTCTTCTTCGCTAACCCTTTTAGACTCGGCAAGTATTCTAATTAATTCAACTGAAGAAATCTCCGAATTATAAGCAATCGGCGTACTACCCAAAACCAATTCCCCATTATTAATTCTTCTTTCTTTTACTAAATGCTCTAAAAATCTTGAATCAAACTTCGACTGGTAACCTTTAACAAAATCAGCAATCCTTGTTTCTTCCGGGAGAAGCGGGTCATACAAATGCTCAAACTCGCATTTAATAACTTCTTCCGTTACCGTTCTGTTTAATAGTGATTCTCCTTTTCTCATCGCTTCAATAACTAGATCATAAGATTCTCTAAATCTTCTTCTGGCATCGATGGCTTTTATTCTCGTATCGTCTGCTTTTATAGTACCAAGATAGCCTCTCTTAATTAATCCCAGAATAATCTCCTCATCAACACCAAAGAATTTAGCAACCTGACTGGCCCCATAAGACTTCTCTATGGAATAGTCGCAGAGACGGACACATAATATGTCCGCAGCAGAAATGCCCCTTTTATTGAAATCTCTTAGCAAAGGCGAACGGTTACTTTTCCACTGTAGAACTGCGGACATTTTGTGCCCAGTAATGCTAAAAATTTTTACTGCAGGTATTCCTAAGTCGGGTTCATACCTAATCTCTTCTGAAAATCGTATCATTCCATTATCGTAAAGCTTTTCCGCAATGATTCTTCTCTCAATTGCTTGAGCAAGATAAAAACAAGGATTCAGTTTTAGAATATTCCCGTTTTGTTCAGGGGGACGGGTTTTAAGAGCATCATCTGCTTTTTCCGGGATAATATCTGTTGGTCCAGTTGGAGGAACGATAGGAATATTCTGTGGGGGTGCCACTCTTATTGAAACAGTGGCTTGACTTGCTACACAAGTATCTGAAATACTTAAAACAGAAATTCCATCATCAGTTAACTTATATTGCATAAATATCTTATCTGGGTTGCCAAATTCAGCTTTGTTTATTGAAAAGCTTTTAACTCTAATCTCGTTAGCAGTTACTATTAATTTATCTTTAACCTGCTCCACATTTAATGGCAGATTCGCTATACCCTGCCCGTCTAGCAAAGGCGATATCTTAGAATAAGCGCCGTCTTTGCCTCGGGTGAATTCAACTTCTAAAATGACCCCTTTTAGATGATCTTCTAAGCTGGTTGGGCTGTTTTCTTCTGCGCCCTCTCCAAGTTTAAATCCCATGTACTCTTGAAAAGTGGGTACATTTATAAAAGTTATGTCCAGATTTGCGATTTTGGGAGAAAGTGAAATGAGAGATTAGGTACGGTGGAGGTAACGGACTCCCGATGACTTGAACTTCTGAGTTTTAGATTAAATCACCTTTTTGACCGCAGTATTTTTAAGATTGAGATGTTTTCTACACAGAAATGACAACAAATCGGAGAGATTATGAGAGGATTAAGAAAAAATCCGACCTAAAACAAGCAATTAAAGTAGTACAAACTCTAGTAAAAGACGAATCTACTACTATAGAAAATGTGTTGGAAAGAATCTCAACAGAAGGAAATATACCTTTAGAAAGATTATTAAGTCAGGATAGAAATGAAAATGTTTCTTTTCTTAGGCTAGGAGCTTATTTTATTTTAAGAGAAAAATTTGAGCTGAGCTACCTTCAAATTGCAAAATTAACTCATCGTTCTGACCACACCACAGTTTCACACGGTTATAAATTATTCTGCCGGCTTATGAATGTTAATGAGATTATGAATGTTGGTGGGGTTATGAAAGTTGATGAGGAAAAGAAAATTGACCCATCTGTTTCTGAACAAGCATTTATGGAAATTGTAGACGCTTATGAAAAAAAGATGAATATAGGACAAGCTGCATGGTATTGTGGGTTGGAAGTAGATGAATTGAAGCCTTACTGGGAACGGCTTGAAAACAGCATTATTGATCAAGCCGGCTTGGAGCAGTGGATTAAGCGTTGTGGCGAGCCTAAATTAGAATTTCTGCGGGTGGAAGAGATTCCGGAAGAGACTCAAGAAGAGATTAAGAGACTGGTGGAGATAGGGATGTCGCCTTACGAAGTTGCTGAATTTACGGGATTGATCCCTTATAAAGTGTCCCATTTTTGTAAAGAGAACGATATTAAGCCTAAAAGGAAAAGTGGTTATTCTGTAACACGCCAGGCAGTAAGATTAAGAAAAAGTGAAGCAGTGGAAGCAATAGAGTTCTCTAGACCCGAAGGCCTTTGTGGAACAGCATATTTACTGAGAACAAAAAGCTTAAGTGAGATGAAAGACCCGCAATTGATATTATCTTACCTCACCGACAGTTATGAAAGCAGAGACCAGGCACAACATTCTTTATTTGCAGAAAAAGTGTGGCCTTTAGAATTTATCGTGGCTTTATCGGAATTAAGCGAGGATATAAATTTTCCGGAACAAACAAATATGAAAGATTTAGCAGTTCTTAAAGGGAAAGAAGGGGACCTTACTTATGTTCTTAATAGAGGGCTGAAGAAATATGGGATAGAAGCTCCTGAACCACGGACTCCGGAAGAAGAATTACCTGAATTTTCCATTAGTGCTTATCGTAAGCCCAAAAGATTTAAACCAAAGAATCGATCAAGCAGGGCCTTTGATTCGCATAATCTTTACGAAATCTGGACCTCTACACCCGCAGAGTTATTAAACCACAAGACCCTAGTGAGAATTTTTCAGGAAATGGAGGCGCTTACTGCTGAAATCCAAAAGAATACTGGGATGAGCACGAACGCTTTTTTAGCTTTAAATTATTTGTTGCACACTTCAAAAGACGATTATACCGCCCTGTTTTGTCGAGGAGAAGAATTTGGCAGCGAAAAAAGTGGTTTAGAACTGGCCAGGATGATTGGTCTGGAAAAGAAACTGAGTGATTTAAGAGAGATAGTTGCCCGGGGCAATGTTAGGTTAGCTACTTCCTTGGCCAAGAGGTATCATCTCTCAGGGGATTATTCAGAAAGAGACCTAATGGACCTTATTCAATTGGCTAATCTTGGCTTAATGAGGGCAATTGAGCTTTTTGATTATCGGAAAGGTTATCACTTCTCAACTTATGCAGTTCATTGGGTATATGCATCACTAACAAAGGGAGGATTAGACGAGATCAATATAATTAGACTCCCACCCCACGTCAAAGAACACATGAAATTAATTAGGAGAATAAGAACCAAGTTGTCAACAGGGGATAATTTCGCATCACCAGAAACAATAGCAACAGAACTGGGGATGGAAGAAGATTATATCCGGCTATTAGAATATCTGATGCAAGGGACTGGTTCTTTAAATGAGCGAAAATACATGATTGATGACAATAAGGTAGAAGCAATTGATATGCTTGAAAGCCTTTTCCCTCGGCAAGATGAAGAGCTGGGACATTACATTTTAAGAGATGCAGTTAGAAAAACTTTTTTGAAGATTTGTTTTTATGAACAAGCGATTACTGATAAAGAAAGAATGGTTATTATGGCCAGAAATGGGATGATTGATGGAATACCCCGGACTTTAGAGGAAACGGCACTAGGATTTGGAGTTTCCAGAGAAAGGGTCAGGCAGATAGAACATGCCGCTCTGGAAAAAATAAGAAATTCTAAGTATGCGGAAGAGCTAAAAGCGTTATATGGTGAAGCAAGGCAAAATTGGTAAAAAAGTATTCATCTCCGGCCGCTTCTTTTCCAAGCCATTCTTGCTGCTTTTTCTCTGCTTCACTTTTTGAATGGCAAACATGGGTGTGTTATGTCCATCCTATTTAAGCTTCCGGATGCTGGCCGTACCTATTCTCTGCCTGCCTCCCGCACTCATTATCAAAATGCCGGGCATAAGCTCTCTTCAGCTCTTCTACTCTTTTGCCTAAATCTTCTTCTAGCATAGCTTTGGTTAGGGTAAGTGGCGGTTTACCTTTAAAACGTAAATATCGGAAGTAAGTCTCGGCTGCCTCTCGAGGATTAGAAAGAATAGGAGTTTCACCTCTATAGAGAGAAATTATCTTGCCATCACTAAATAAACTATAATTTAATCCACCATGGGTTGGAAAAAGC
>JACRPJ010000068.1 GCA_016213985.1 Candidatus Woesearchaeota archaeon | reverse complement strand
ATTGATTACTGACTTTAGCAGAGAATGCCTGCAGGTGAATGCTAACAAGATGGGTAGTGTGGCCGGTAAAGTAGTAATCGAAGATGCCGGAGACACCATTGACTGGTCTAAACTAGGAAGCGGAGGGTGGTCTATTCCTAGTAACGTCGAAGAAATCAAGTTTAAGAAAGTAGATGCACAATACGTAATATACATGGAAAAAGCCGCAGTATGGGAACGTTTGCATGAAGATCGCTTTTGGGCCAAGCAGAACTGTATTATTATGTCTTCCCAAGGGCAAACTACCCGAGGGATTAGAAGATTGCTGCAGAGGTTAGCTAATGAACACGGATTGCCGGTTTATGTTCTTTGCGATTGTGACCCTTATGGTTATTATATTTATAGTGTATTAAAGTACGGAAGTATTAGTTTGGCCCATATGGCAGATGTGTTATCTATTCCTGCAGTAAAATATTTGGGTGTGACTACTAATGACATTGTGAAATATGATTTAAAAAAACACTTCATTAAACTTACCGAGCAGGATATTGCCCGATTAAAACAAATGCAAAATTATGAATGGTTTGTCAAAAACAAAGAATGGCAAACACAGTTTAAAATGATGAAAGAGTTCGGGGCAAAAGTGGAAATCCAGTCTCTCTCTTCCAAGGGCATCAGCTTCATTTCAGAAAGATATTTACCGGAAAAAATTAAGAACCAAGATTGGATTGATTGAATCTACTGGTATTACCAAGTGCTTTAATTACCCAGTGCTTTATAAACGCCCAAATGCCCACTCCATTCATCTTTCTCTATCACAGATATCTTTAAATATTGCTTCGTATCCCAAATATCCAATAATTACTAATAATCAAAAGGTAGTTAAATCAGAAGGTGGTTGAAATGGATATCCGCCGAACTAGGACCTGTGAACGCTGTAAAAACGTGGTCCCTTTGGATAAAGTGCGATTGGTTCCTAAGAACAATGAAGTGAATCTGCTGGTTTGTGACACCTGTATGGAGGAGTTAAAAAAGGTACCCCTAACTTCTAGAATCACTAATGCTCAGTCTAGGCTATATGGAGAACCGCCCCGAGTTAGAATAACCAATGTAGCAGCCAATCCTCCAAAATACACTTGGACCAGCCAAAGGGTTGCCCCTTTACCGACTCCTGAATATGCTCAGTATATTTGCACTCATTGTGACTATGTGTTCAGGGTGGACCGCGCTAAAGCCGGTATTACTTATGGAGTTAAATGCCCTTACTGCGGAAGGCCTGACAAGCTTAGGTTACATAAAAGATAATCGTTAAGGTAAAGATGCTATATCTGCATAGTTTGAGTCATCTTACTCCCAAAGCGGCGGAGGTAGAAAGTGTACCTCTGATCAGGGAGATTAAACAAAAGGTTGGCTATCCCCTTACCGAACAGAAGCTAAAGGAGCATCTTTCCCAGTTTTTTATTATCGAAGATGACCTTAATAAGATGGAGCTATCTTTGCTGCTAGTTGAGCCTACTTTAGAATTGGTTGCCAAGCTTGCTGAAGAGAAAAACGTTTTGCATGAGCCTGCTTCTTTAGTCAGAGCAAAACAAGTGCTGGATGAAATGCCCTCAGCTTTAGATAAAAATATTCAGTTTGCAAAAGAGATAGCAGCTTGGCAGGAAGGCTTTATCAAAGAAGCAGTTCAGGTGTTCGATGCTCTTCCTAGGGTAAGCACTCCTGAGGAAAAGATTGCTTTTAATAACAAATTCAATGAGTTCTTTCAGATGATTTTGCGTACCCAAGAATTCACTTTTAGTTTTTGGGATGTTGTACATGAAGCGCACGTTAGCCATATTAATGGATTATTAGAAAGCCTGAATAAGGGGTTTTTGTTTCATTACACTCTTGAAGAAGAGCTAAAGAAGCTGGAGTTTGAACAGATAAGGAGAAGAATCCCTGCTGAAAGATTAGAAGAAGTGGAGAAAATCAGAAAAAATGTTATGGCCATCAAGACTGGAATCAACCGGTCTTATCAGGTCAACAAGAGAATGGTAGACTTAGCTGTATATCTCTATTCATATATTAAATGGCTTAGTCACCCGCCGTTATAATCTGAAATAGGATCACATAATCCTCACTTTGGCTTGTAATAGTTGGTAATAAATAGGAGTTTTTCGAATAATTCTCACGAGGCAAGGGTAGGCCAGCCAACTCTGGGCAAAATACGACAACCTTAAAGGAAATTTTGCCAACTTAATTTCGTGCAAGCAGATGTTAAGCAGAGTTGGCAACATTTTTGGCTTTACCCTGCCAATTTATTCGAAAAACTCAATAAGTAGTGTGTCGTTTATATTTAACTTGAGAAATAGTTATAAACTGTTTTAAGATTCCGGCTCTAAATGAGGATTACCCAGCCGATTTCCCATGGTATTCAAGAAGTACTCTACCGTTGGAAGAAAGCTAAAGTTCCAATCAGGGTAGAGAACCAGAATTTGTTTATTCGCCCTCAGTATTTCTCTGCTTTATTGCGAGTTCTTAAAGAAGAGTACATTTGTCATGTCAATGGAGAAAGGATTAAGAAAGATCCGGTAGAGGATGATAAGAATTGTCTACGTCTTGTAGGCCATATAGGCAAAGACAAAGAAGGAAGTGCGGTAGTGAATACCGGAGTAGAAAATCTTCCAGAAAGCCCCAAGGTGTTACGCTGTTCTTTGGACGAACTCATGGACTCTTTGGTCAAGCGAGGGGCGGTAGCTTATTTGGAGGGAGTAGGAGAGAGAATTATTACTACCCAAGCCCATACTTTTGTATTGAATGGAGTAGTAAGGAAAGTCCTCTATCGTCAGCCACAAATTAGGTCAAGCAAAAACCTGGAAGAATTTGAGCCGGAAGTTCTACA
Source organism: Candidatus Woesearchaeota archaeon (assembly GCA_016213985.1). Lineage (GTDB taxonomy): Archaea > Nanobdellota > Nanobdellia > Woesearchaeales > GW2011-AR9 > JACRPH01. The sequence goes on along the minus strand of JACRPJ010000068.1, from coordinate 984 downwards.
GCTCTGCAAGGACATCTCCAGCCAGGTCAAAGAAGTAAGAGAAGTTTATACTGAGCTGGGATTAGAACGAGAAAAGAGTTTGTTTGTGGACACTAAAGGGAACAATATTTTACAGCGGAAAGAGTTGTTCACCATTATTTTTAGTTTCAAGGGTGAGAATGTGAGAGGAAGGGATGTAGCAGTGGAAGATTCTTTGTATTTTGCTCATCGGGACTTGTATAAGAGAGAATACTTGGAGAAGAAAGTAATGAAGTCCATAGTGGATTTTCAGGCTCGGCGAGAGGCCCTGCGTCTAGACTCTGGGTCGTACCCAGTAATTTTTGATGGGGCAGCGGCAGGAACTTTTATTCATGAAGCATTGGCCGCCCACTTGCTTTCCGGTAAGTATGTGGTGGAAGACGATTCTTTGGTTTTTGGCACAGGTCGGTTAGGGCAAAGAATCATTCCCGAGTATTTAACTATTATCGACGATCCTACGGATAAGACCAAAATAGGTTCTTACGATTACGATGAAGAGGGGGTAAAATCGCGACGAGTAGTGTTAGTGGAAAATGGAATCTTAAAAAATTATTTATTAGACAAAGCTAGTGCCACTAAGCTGAGTCTAAAGTTGGGAATCAGGTTGTGCTCCAATGGCCACTCGCGCAGTGCTTGGGCCAATGATGGGATAGGAAGCATTGCTCCCGAGCCCCGAGTTGCTAACCTGTTTGTAAAAAGCTCTCGACTTCTCTCTGAATAAGAGTTACTAGAAGCATTTTATAAAGTAATCCGAGACACTCCTGGTATCCAATATGGGTTAATAGTAGAGGGGGGTGGAGGAGAAGTAGCTGCAGAGGACGGGAAGTTTACTTTGCTTCCTTCCCGCTTGTGGTGTGTTGATTACAAAAGTCATAAAAAAATGGTAGAAGGATTAAAGTTGATAGGAAACCCTGATGATCTTTTTGGCTCCATTCTGGCTACGGGATTGCCTTATCGTTCCGGCTT
>JACRPJ010000073.1 GCA_016213985.1 Candidatus Woesearchaeota archaeon | reverse complement strand
AGATAGTCTAAATACACCATTACAGTACGAAGGATTTGGGTTTACTCATCACGTCGATGATTTTAATAAAGGAGTGTTGTGCTCAGTATATAAGACCCTTCCTACCATGGAAGAAAAACTGTTTGGACAGATGGAGATTGCTAAAAAAGTACGGGCAGTGGATATGGATGACACGGCCAAACTAGTTATTCAGAAGCATTTTCTTAAAGACATAAAGGGAAATCTTAGGAAGTTTTCCATGCAGCAATTTAGATGTGTGAAGTGCAATACTCAGTTTAGACGACCACCTTTAACTGGGAAGTGCAGCTGCGGTGGAAAGTTGATATTTACAATATCTGAGGGGTCAGTAGTAAAATACCTAGTCCTTTCTTTGACCCTAGCAGAGAAGTACAAGTTTTCTCCTTATCTAAAGCAGACTTTAACTTTATTGAAAGTAAACGTGGACAACGTATTTGGAAAAGAAAAAGACAAACAATTCAGCTTGGGCGAGTTTATGACTTAAATCACGTCATTCCGTCAGTGCAAGAGAAGTAGCAACTTTTCTGCACAGAAATACAACCAGTTTTTTATTTTTCCAGTACTGCTTCGGCGTGAGGTATCCCTCTTATGGTTATCGTTCTTCTTTTATCAATCAACCCTGACTTTACTCCTAACTCTACTGCTTTTGTTCCAGTTAAATGTAGAATGTAAGCAGTATTGAGCAAAGTAGCTATCTCTTTTTCATTTTTTTTTTCACCCAAGTAAAACTTATTAGCTAGATCTAGTTGTTTATTCTCTTCTTCGTGCTTCTTTCCCAGGAGGTTGGCGTCGGTGATAACTAACAGTATTCCATGGGGAGTTTTTTTTTCAGCGACGATGAATCTCATCTTAAATGTTCTTAACTGGCTTTTTGGCTCCGCAGGCAAGACATTTCAAGTAGATAATCCTTTTTTCTTCTGTCAACTGAGTGTCAGGCTTCCCGCATTCAGAGCAATATACAAACTCACTGGCATATTTCTTGATTTTCTTATTGATGGTAGAAGCAGAAACTTTGGTTCCAAAGATAACCCTTTCTCCGTCCCATTTTCCGGGGGTAGCTAGTTCCCGGAGAAGATATTTAAGGAGATGATTTTCGTCTCTTCCCAGGCTCTTAGCGATTTTTTTAAGATTAACAATGACGGTTTTGTTTCCTTCGATGTGCCCTATAACTTTTTCTATCACAAATCGCTCTGATCCAGGCATTTTCTCAGGCAGTTCTTGCTCTGCTTTTTGCAGCATTTGTTCATAGTCTTCCATGCTTCCGGTTTTATTTTTAATCCATTTTATAAATGTTTAGCTGGAATTTTTTCCTATTAGGTCAGCCAAAATGTTTATAAACTCCCTAATTTTAGTATGCTTAAGTATAACTGTTACATAATTAAAATCAGAGGTGTTAATATGGCCGGATTGGAATTAGCTGAAGTAATTTTGGCGGTAATTGTAGGAACCTTAGCAGCGATAGTGTACTCATTGAGAGTGCTCATACTGTTGGAGCGCAGGGTCGCTTCCATGGAAGCGAATATCCAAAAGATGACTGAAAAGGTACTAAAAGAGGAGACGTTGATCGAAAGAAAAATTCTTCAGAAGAGAAGGTAGTTTATCCTTTTTCACGTTTCTTTAACTTATTTTTCCGGAGTGAGAGTTTCTTCTTGTGTGCCACACTTTTTTTGTCTTTAGTAGTGGGGCGTCTTCTTTCCTTCCTCTCTACACTTGATAGTTCCTCTTCCATCTCAGCAATTTTTTTCTTGATTTGCTTTGCTTCTTCTCCCTGGTCCTGGGAAACTAGCTCTCCACATTCGGGACAGTGAAATTCAAAATCCATTGCTTGGTCAAAATTCAATCTAACGCAGTTGTTTTTGCATGCAAAAAACAATTCCCGGAGTTCTTTGATTAATGATTTACCTTCTTCTCCCAAGATAGAATGGATTACTTCTTCTATTCTTTTTTGGTTGAGACGCATTTTATTACAAAATAAGGGGTGGTTTATAAATCTTCAGGCCTTTCTTGAACCAGCTTTTCTAATTCTATAAGTTCTTCCAGTTTAAGTCCCCTTCGCTGGACCAGCTTCAAGGAAACAACCAAGTTGTTTCCGGTATTTCCTAAATTTTCCAACAGCCAGCTGCACTAGGCGAGTCGTAAGTCTGGGAGACACGCACTACGTTTGGTCCCCATTATTTTTCGCATTATCTGCTCCAATAAGCTCTTCTTTAGTCAATCCTCTTCTCTTAGCTAATTCTACCGAAGCACCAAAATTACTTCCAGTATTCTCCAAATCCTCTAACATTAAGAAATGCCATGGTTCACCTGAAAATTTAATCCCTACCCATGCTTCTGCACCAAATTTTTTGGAGAAAGTTCTCAACTGCTCGACTTCTTCCGGGGGAAAGTACTTTTTGTTTTCTTTGGTAACTTTGCATTCAATCGCTAGCCGTCTGATAGCATTCCCTGCTAAGATGTCTGGAGAAGGATATTTTGATGACCCTGAACCCGCAATCCTAATACATCCCCAATCTGCTTCATTAAAGAATTTTACCAATTCTCTTTCTCCGGCGGTACCTTTGGCTTTGGCGTTCATGTTCTCTTAGAAGGCTTTTGTTTCAGCACAACTTGTGCAACCCAGAGGGTAATTCAAAGTCTTCTATATTTTTATTTTAGTGAAATCTTCTGCTACAATAGTGTTGTCAAAGTAAGTCCTAGCTTCGGTAACAATATCTGCCGTACTTTTGTATCGGGGACTAATGTGTGTAATTATCAACTTCTTAGCGTTATTCTCGGAAGCAATCAAAGCCGCATTTTTTACAGTTAAGTGCATGAATTTCTCGCTTTTGTCTTGCAGATCGCTAAGATGCGTCCCTTCTGAAATCAATAAGTCCGCGTTTTGGGCCAATTTATTAGCTCCTTCGCAGGGGACGGTATCCGCGACGTAACTTATTTTTTTGCCTTTTACCACATCAGTAACTTCTTTAGACGTTATTTTCTTTCCTTTAAATACCACATCTTGTCCTTGCTGCAATTTTCCCAGCACCGGCCCTTCTTTTAATCCTAGCTTAGTTGCTCTGCTTATATTTATCCTCAACTTGTCTTTCTCTACAAAGCTAAAGCCGATGCAGGTCGAAGAATGTTTTAATGGCTGAGCTTCTAGCCTAAAGTTCTCATTCTCAAAAAAAATTCCTGCTTCTACTTCGTGCACATCAAGTTCAATGATAGCATTCGCAGCAAATGAGTGTAGTAAATGATCTAAATACTTTTTACTTCCTTTAGGGCCATAGATATGCAGTTTTTGGCCGTACTGATCTACACCCATACTGCTTAGTAGTCCGGGAATACCAAATACATGGTCGCCATGCCAATGGCTGATTAACAGGCGGGTGATTTTAGCTGGTTTTAATCCAGCTATCCGAATCTGTCTTTGTGTTCCTTCCCCACAATCAAATAAGATATTCTCCGAACTATATCGGAGTAGGAAGCTAGGATGGTTCCTTTTTTTAGTGGGCTGCATACATGACGTCCCTAAAAAGATTATTTCTACCATTTTATAGCTTGGATAGCGCTCCTTCTAGTTCTGTTAATGAAGTTATTTTTGGATGGTAATCTCGAGTGTTTCTTGGGTCTACTAATACCGCTTTTACTCCCACTTGGTTAGCAGCCATAACATCGCTTTGGAGGCTGTCTCCTACCATTACACAGTCTTCAGGGAACGCATTTAATGTGGAGAGCACTGTCTCAAAGAAGCTTTTGTCAGTTTTAATTAATCCTATTTTATAGGAAAGGAAGATATGATCAAAATATTTCTTTAAGTTAAACTTTTCCAATACTTTTTCTTCAGAGAAGCAATCGGTATTGGAAACGAGCACTAACTTATACTTCTTCTTTAATTTAGAGAGAACTTCTTCTGTTTCTGGGTATGGTTGAGCTAGCATCCAAGAGGCGTTCCACAGGCCCACCAACGCTTCCATTTGCTCGGGGGTACACTCGGCTTTAAATTCTGTGCATATTTGATAGAATGCTTCTTTGAGTTCAGGGAATTTAGAAGTCATCATGGCCCGTTCCATCCTTACCACATATTCTGGGAAAACCACTTTGATGTTTAATATATTTTTAACTTGCTTGATGGGGCTCCATACCCCATTTTCTACCAGAGTTCCCCAAAAGTCAAATAGTATAACTTTAATCATGCTTTTATGGTTACCCCGTTCTATTTATATTTTACTGAGAATTTGCGCTGATTTAACCATTAAGTATTTATATTGAGCCACTAATCTTTTCTTCTATGACCCCAGAACAAAGGCTTGAGCTCATCAAGAGGAATACGCAAGAAATAGTTACAGAATGGGAATTATTGGAGCTGCTTAAACGCAAAACCCAGCCTTCGGTATATCTAGGTACAGCAATTACTGGCAAACCACATATCGGTTACTTTGTGTGGGTCCTAAAACTTGCTGACTTTCTTAAAGCCGGCTTTAAAGTAAAAGTATTATTGGCGGATTTACACGGTGCTTTGGACAATACCCCTTGGGAAGTATTAGAAAAGCGCTATCATTATTATGCCACTACCATTCCATTAATGTTCACGGCCGTGGGCGCAGATATAAAAAATTTTGAAATAGTTAAGGGTTCCGACTTTCAGTTGAAAAAAGAGTATCTACTTGACCTGTTAAAAATGTCTACGTTTACTTCCATCAATGATGCCAGGCGGGCTGCAGCTGAAGTAGTTAAATTTGGAGATAACCCCAAGCTAAGCGGATTGATTTATCCGCTGATGCAAGCATTAGACGAGGTATATTTGAACGTTGATGTTCAATATGGGGGAGTAGATCAACGCAAGATCCTCATGTTTGCGAGGGAAAATCTACCTACACTGGGATACACACCTCGTGTAGAGGTGATGACCCCTTTAATCCCTGGTCTGGTTGGTAAAAAAATGTCGGCTTCGGATCCTAAATCTAAGATTGATTTATTAGATGATGAGAAAACAGTTCAGGAGAAGTTAAAAGGAGCTTATTGTGAGGAGGGAATGGTAGAGGACAATGGGGTTTTGGCCTTCCTTAAACAGGTGGTTATGCCGTTAACTCTGGATAGGAAAGAAAAATTTTTAGTAGAGCGACCGATCAAGTACGGTGGCGCTATCCTCTTTACTAGCTACGCTGAGGTGGAAGAAGCTTTTGTTAAGAAAGAACTACATCCTTTTGATCTGAAAATAGCCATGGCCAGAGCAGTTAATGTCCTTTTGACTCCATTTAGAAAAAACAAGGAGAAGTTGGATAAAATCGCGAAGGAAGCATATAAATAAGCCCCGATTGATTTTGCTGACATAACCCCTAGGCTTATAATTATGGGTAGCAATCCTATATGACTTTTACTTTCCTTTAATCACTACTAAAGTATAATTCTTAAAGTACTTGTCCACTACTCGAATGATGTCCTTCCTAGTTACTCTTTTAATCTTAGCGATGAAGCTCTTCATAAGTTTGATGCCACCGGTCTGCTCCCAAAAGAGGAACTGGTCAGCGACTTTTTGGGTGTCTTCTAGATCGAGGTAGTAATCTCCCTCAATGTAGGTTTTGGCTTCTTGGATATCCTTCTCCGTTGCTTGCCTTAGTTTGCCTAACTCTTTCAGCAGCAGTTTTTTAACCAGATCTAGATTTTTTCCATCGATAGTGGCATAAACTGCAAAATATCCAAAGCTTATCTCTGCAATGTGCTGTGTTCCCACGTCATAAGCCAGACCTTTCTTACTCCTGATTTCGGTGAACATCCTTCCACTTTGTCCTCTGCCTAAAATTCCATCGATTACTTCTAGAACGTAACTATCAGGATGATTTTTAGGAACGGTTTTGAACCCCAGCACCAGATAAGTGTTGGTCACATCTTTGCTTTCTTTTACTTCTTTCTTTTTTCTATTTAGGTGCTCTTTTTCTTGGTAGGGTGCAATTACTTTGTTCCGCTTACTAGTAAAGTATTTTGCTATTAGCTTATTCCAGTTTTTGGTCTCTCCTACTACCGAAATGATCATGTTGTTGGGGAGGTAATACCTATTGAAGTAGTTTAATACTTTCTCTCTGGTTAGGCTTTTTATGACTTGTTTGCGGCCATAAGTAGGGTATTTTGCTGGGTGCTTTTCGTATAAGTTCTTTTGGAATAGTATCCACTGGTAAAATTTTGGTTCGTCGTTTACAAGATCAATCTCTTTTAGAACTACATTCTTTTCCTTTTCCAGTTCTTCTTCTTTAAACAAAGAATGCTGGAGTATGTCTGCAAGTACTTCCACGGCTATGGGAAAATGTTTCTTTAACACTTTCACGTAGAAGCAGGTTCTTTCATTGGTGGTATAAGCGTTGAATTCCCCTCCCACTTTTTCTATCTCGTTGGAAATATCTCTACTGGTAGGTCTTTTTGCTGTTCCTTCAAATAGCATATGCTCAATAAAATGAGAAACCCCTCTTTCAGAGGGAGATTCATAGTTGCTCCCCACTTTTACTAGAGCTTCCACTACTACTGAATTCCCTTTTTTAGGTTCAAAAATAATCTTTAAGCCATTAGGAAGCACTACTTTTTGCATGTTCTAAGCATATTTTTTAGGTTTATAATGGTTTCGTGGGTTGGCTAAGCTAAGGGGTATGAGCTTCAGATTTTAGTCCTACAGCCCGTAATAAGCGACAAATTTTCGAATTGTACTTATATAAACTTGGTTTCAATTTGAGGTTCGGGCTAAAATAAGTTTTCCTACCAGTCTTGAGCGAACCGCAGTGAGCGTGACCGGTGGTTGTTTACAGATTAAAAAATAATCTAAACTAACCTAAATTCTTTTACCACGCTATATATCGGGCCTTGCGGGGTTAATTTACTTTGATATAAGTAGAATTTATCTACCACCATTTCTTCCCAATAACTTTCTTTAACTTTAATCAGCCATTCCCTCAGCTTGGCTTTGTTTCTAATGTATTTTACTCTAGCCAAAGTTAAATGCGGAATTTCCTCCGCATAATTATTCTCACGAACTTCTTTTAACTGACAGTTTATTTTTTTCATTAGAGAGATCATCTCCTTACTCTCAGTGCCTATCCATATTACTTTAACATTATCTTCATCAGGAAACATCCCAACTTTACCGACTTTTAGAAGAAAGCGCTCATGAGTCTGGGAGAGGTCAGTCAACTTATGAATTATATCATTAATTTTTTTGTTTTCCACTTCTCCCAAGAACTTTAAAGTAAAGTGTAAGTTCTCCGGAGAAACCCACTTAAAATCATTGCCTGTTTTTGATAAACTTTCGATCAATGCTTTAACTCGTGATTTTGTTTCTCCAGAAACAGGCACACCTATAAACAAACGTCCCATTTACTCCTCCTCAGCATCTTCCCCAAAGTCATTAGTATCTTCATAACTATATTCTGATTTTGGCATTTCCTTCTCTAATTCTTTTGGAGTTACAGTTATGAACCTTGAACTGGGCCGTGGCGGATGCTCCAACTTTTCTACCACTTCAGCAAAACCTACATTCTTGAGAACTTTAGTAATTTTTATTTTTACGTATTCCCCTTTTTTAACTCTAGGCACAAACAACACAAAGCCTTTCACTTTGGCAATGCCGTCACCTTTCTCTCCTACGGCATCAATAGAAACCTCAAAAACCTCCCCCACATTTACGGGGGCTACTCGTTCATTTTCATTCATTTAGGTATACCTCCTCCTGTTTTATTTTGTTATTAAAGAAAATAATAGAGCTAAACCTGCTCATTGTCGCCTCAATAAAAAAAACTAACCTACTCATTTTATCCTATTTTTATCCTAGAAAGTCAGTATAATATAAAAAGATATTGGGAAAAACCTCCCAGTTCTTGGATACCACCAAAAGTTAATTCACCAGGGTACACAATAGAAATATATTTATATTGGTTAAAACTAATTCAACCAATGGGAGCACCATTAAAGAATCCAAAAGGAAAAGTAACTCTAAACATGTTGGTTGATGACCATGACCAGCCCCTCTGCCCGGTTATAGGTTTTTCTGATTTCAGAGATTTTAGTAAGTACTTTGGTAAATCAAACCGGGGGAGAGAGGTGGAAAGGGAATTTGATCCGGAGTTCGACCGATTTTATCGTGAAACTGCGGGTAAGTATTTATTTGAAATGGTTGCTCCAGGAAGTAGAACGGAAGCAGACTTCCGCATTCAGATAAACGTTTATGAGAAAGTCAGAGATCAGAGGAATACTATTTTACTAAAAAAGATGGGCTATGTGAAAGTGGATCGAGAGCGTCTTGAAAGTCTAGAAGTTCCTAAATTCTTCCTAAGTATATGCAAATT
>JACRPJ010000069.1 GCA_016213985.1 Candidatus Woesearchaeota archaeon | reverse complement strand
TTGCACCTCGCTCCGTCCAAATTGATTTTTCGAGGATTTTGTTGTGGGTTGCCTCAACAAAATCAGCTCTGAAAAATCAACTTCGGTAAATCGCATAAGTTATGCAGAAATCGTCTCGCATTATTTACTCATAAAAATACGGAATTTTTATAGTGGCTCGACGACTCTTCGGAAATTCCTCTTAGGAATCACTCCGCTTCGCTCCGTTTTTCCTCGCCTCGGCTACGCCTCGGTCGTATAACAACGTTATGTTCAATTTTTGGCATTTTCTGAGGAAAAATCATTACTCTCGCCTGTGGGCTCGTTTCATTTGCCAAAAACTCTGCGGAAATTCCCTTCGGGAACCATTACGCTCACTCCGTTCGCTTCGTTTTTCCTTGCCTCGCACTTCGTGCTCGGGAACATAACAACGTTAAACTCAATATTTTAATCACCTTTTCAGGCACGCTGTCGCTTCCGTAAATCTTACGCATTGGCACCTTCGCTAAATCGGCAACGACAACAAAACGAAATTCAATTACTTCGTAACTAAACCTAACGATGATTTAGCGGTTCACTCCGTTCTCCCAAATTTTCGCTAACATAATGGGGGAGTTCTAAACTTCTGAAAAACAAACATTAACGGGGGGAGTTCCGTGACGATAAAAACATTCCATCAAAAGAGAAATCTTATTTTACTTCCACAATATCATCAATTGTCCTATACGGCAATTCCAATTTCTGGAATAATCTTTCTTGAACATCAACAGTCGGTAATCTTGTCCCATGGTAATATCTTGAGGCAGTTGTTTGATTTATGCCTAACTGTTCTGCTAACCAACTTATACTATTTCCCATTTCTTCTAATCGCATCTGAATTAAACCACTAAGTATTCTATTTTCTGGTCGTAATTGTTTAAGAGTATCTTGATGCCTACTGTAATCCTGATAAGATTCAAAACCTTTTCCATGTGCCCAAGCATTCAGTTTTTCTCGTGCAGCCGCACCACTCTCTTTCATAACGATATAATTATAGTGTGATTTTGAACGAAAACCATTTTTCTGTGCCATTTTATTCCGATAGTCCTCAAGATCATCAAAACCTCTTTCCTGAGCTCTTTTTCCGATATAATCTGCAAAAGAAGAATATCCTAACTCTTCTGCTCGAGTATACCTCCAAGCTGTGCCGCTAGAAACACCTAATCTTCGTGCTATTTCTTGAATAGGGACTTTCTCTTCGTACAGTTTTTTAATTTCTGCAACTTTCTGTTCGTTTAATTTTGCGGCCATTTTACTTATTCTTTCGGATTTTATTAAATATATTTTTTATAGCACTAACTGATCTTATTTCTTTTCCATGATGAAACTCTATATTTATTTGTCTTTGTATCTTTTCAATGTCAGGGCATCTTCTTTCTCCCCACTGTTTTCTGAAACTTTCATTTTCCATTAGTTCTGCAACTCTTTCTTCTTCTCCGTTTTCCCACACGGTTAATCCTCTAAGCTCAGTAATTTTTCTTCCTCCTTTCTTTCCCTGCAGATATCTTTTTTCTGGAGTCAGGCCATAAATGCCCGTACCATTTTTCATTTGACTTTCCCTTCCTAATTGTGCTGCTAATAACTTTTGTCGTTCCATTTCTTCTTTAGAGGCATACCCAAAAATCGCTTTGCCATCTTCATAGACTTTATTGCCTGCAGTTTTTCCTCCTCTCCTATTCTTTTCTCTTGCTTCTTCTAAAGTCAACCCGTACAATCCAAAACTTTCCAAAAAAGATCTGTTTCCAGACTCTTCGCCACATTTCTGTCTGTGTTCTTGGGCAAGCATTTCAAGACTTTTATCATCTTCTATTAATCCTTTATAAGCTTCGATGCCCATTCCCCCTTCAAAACCCCTAATTGCACAACCAACTGCTTTTTGTGCAATATATTTATTAATCTGAAAAACAGTATCTAAACTATATTTATCAACAATCTGAGAAGCGAACAAACCATTCCTATAATCATCTGCAACCTCTGGAAATTGTGTTTTTATTCCCAAACCTATCTCTCTTGTAAGTTTCATAGCAACAAATTGTTCTGGAGTAATCGCCATTCCTTCTAATTTCAATTCTTCTGATTTCATTTTATTTGTAGCCTTTCTTTAGCATATCATCTAAAACTCGATACCTATTATCTTTCCATGGTGCATCGGTTGGCCCTCTTACGTACGGTTCAATCCAATTTTTAATAGTTCCATCTGTGGTATGATACTTCTGAAAATGACCCCTTACCCATTCTCTATATTCCAGTGAGCTACCTTTAACTATATTTTCCTCGTTTGCAACACTTTGCGTAACATCAATCCAATAATATGGTTTAGTAGGTAGTGGTTTCTTACCTTTCTTTACTCTCTTTCGGTTGATTACATCTATTATTGGCCCTCCTCGGTCTGTTTTTTGGATAACAACATTATGAGCGTTGATATAATCAATCAGATTCACACTTAAATCTAACAATCTCTGAAAATTAGCTCTCATTTTATCAGGATTGTGGGGCTGGACTCTTTGATAGACTTTTTCATCACCTTCTCTAAGCGTGGCGATGACTCCTGTTTCTGGGGTGTATTCATAAAAAAAACCTTCACCAGTTAATAGAGCAAGATTTGGTAAGTGAGACGTTCTAAAATAAACACTATCTGGAAACGCTCTTCTTTTGTTTACGTCATCATAGAATAAATTCATGACAAATTGATCTGGTGGTGTTCCTTTATGTTGGAAAAAGTCTGCATCTTCCATTTTCCCATATAGTATTCCTTTAACTTTTCTTTCTTGCGTGAGAGCAATTTCAAGTGGGCTTATTAATTCAAAAAAAATCGCTGGAAATGGAAGATGAAATGTTTGATTATAATCTGTATTGTCGTGAGGAACATGATAGAGATCATCAACAACAGCACCATTGATTAAGAATATTTTTGAGGAATTGAGAATTTTACCAAGATTTCTGGCAACCTCTTTATCTATCTCTATTTTACTTCTTTCTGCTTCTCTATGATACTGGGCAACCAAATCATCAAAAAATAATCGTTGAGTTTTCATTTTACAGCACTTAAAACTTCGCTTTTGCTAAAATCTCATTCATAACTGCTAAGTTCGATTTTCCTTTATGTAAAGTTTGTGCAGCTTCATCTAATCCTACTCCAGGATGTTCTTTAACGTAATACAAAGCTGAGAAATAAATCATTAACGATTGTCCAGCTATATCTACTCCGGTCGTCGGATCTCTAAATCGAGCTTTTCTAAATTGTTGAATACCTGCGTTTTTCAATTCAGTATGTGAAAAATCTCTTCCTTCTAATGTAGCGTGAAATAACATTCTTCGTAATACGGTGGGATCATGCAAATTAACTTCACTAATATCTGGAATAAATCTGTACTCTAAACCTGCAAAATCTAGCAATTCTCCTAGTGCTTTTTTGTTACTCTGAATCAAACCTTTATGTTGTTCACTTTGTGCTTCATTAAAACCGATATAAGTATCAATGGTTTCTTGCTCTGCATTATGTTTGTAAATTGAAAACAAATGAAGAAGAGTATGAATACTTACGCTTCTATCACCATTAACAGCCACTTTTTGTTTTCGTAATGGAGAATACTGCTGTGGTTTTGCCCATTTCTCTTCTGACATTATTCCTAGGAATAAATTTCGTACTCCAGTAGGATCATCAAAGACACTATAAAAATGTTCAAATCTATCTTCAAGAGTTTTCCGTAAAAGTTCTGGATTACCTCCTACTTTTATTCCTGCTTCAGAAAACATCTCTTTTACCGAACGGTCTTTTCCTCTGAGTTCTTGATAACGTCTACGCAAACTAGCACCAGCAAAATTTCTATAACCTTCTAAATCAAACCAAGTACTTTTAAAATCAGCATGACCACCCTGCCAATTCTCCCATTCTTCTTCGGTTCTTTTTGTGAGTAAGATTTCGCGTAATCTCTCTGAAGTTAAATCTTCTTGTAGAATTGATTTTGATTTTACTGTTAATCCTGCAATCTCAAATGCTTTAGTAATGAAAGATCCACTTCGTGTGGCTTGGACTTTTTTGTACATCTCAGGATTTCTTTCGGGAGTGTAATCTACAAAAGCATAAAAAGTTCCATTTCTCTGATTTTCTAACTCTACAAAGATATTATACAGAAGCATCTGTCCTTTAATATCAATTCCCATGTGCTTAAAATCAAGTGTCCAAAAAGTGTGATAACTGGGTTGGTACTTGTTCCATTGTACTGGGCTTCTCGCAGAAAGTAGAAAACCACGCATAACATCCGGATCAGTAAATGAAAATTGAGGGACTTTGCACTCCGATAACATTCGGTTTAGTGTTCCCCTATCTGAATATTCTCTATCTGCGGGAAATTTTTGGGCGTATTCTCTGATTAATTCTGTGCCTGAAACTTCTCGACCTTCAAGTGCAAAAGTACCATGATAAACCGATTGATGTTGTGGTCTGTATTGCTTCCACTCTTTTTCTGGTCTATGCTCTAAAAGAGCTTCTCTGAATGCAACTCTGTCTTCTAGTGTCATTTTCGGACTCCATTCATAAATTTATTTAATGTGAACTCTATTAAATGACTTTTATTTCTGAACGTACCATCATCCAAAAAGTCCTCAACCTGCTTTAACACTTTCTCTTCAATGCTAATGCTGAGCTTTCGTTTCATCGTATAAAGTGGGAAAAAGAACGCTGTTTATAAAGCTTTCTAGGCGTAACTACTGTAAAATGGTGTGTGTTGTTTCTCATCCCAAAAAACGACGGAACTCCCCCCTTAACGCACTAACTAAACTACTTGAGAACTCCCCTTAATTCTAGTTTGCTAAAGCAGTAAACTAATCTTTCTTATGTTAGCGAAAACTCCGGTGCCAATGCGATTTACGGTGATTAAAATACTCTTCCTCACTTCGTTCGTTGGTCTCCCCACTCCGCTCGGAGATTTGATAAACGATAATTTTAGTCCTCGCTCGTAGGTCGACGAGTATAACAGGAATTTTACGGTTACGCAATTTCGAGCCTCTCCTCTAAAGGGCACCACCCCCTCAAAATTGCTCACCCAAATTCGATTTTCCCCGCTCTGATTTCCGCTCTATCGGATTTTCCAGCTCTGAACTGCGGTTCGAGGGAAAATCCTCACGAGGAAATCGAGGGAAAAATCGAACTTCGTAAAATTCCATACGTTATGTTCAATTTGCCCCCTCGCTACGAAACGAAAAACGAACGGAAGCCCCACCTACGAATTTAACAAATTTTATATAGTAACTAAGTTAAGGGATAATAGAATGAAGACAGAAGAAATAATCCAGAAATTAAAAGAAGCAAATATTTATGCTGAATGCCAATGCGGAGGAGAATTTAAGCTATCAGAAGCAATTCTTTTCGACGGCACAAAACCATTTCCAGAGAAAGCACTTGAAATTCAGAAGCAATTGAAAGAACAATTAAAAGAAAGGTTAGAAGACTTAAAGAAAAGAAAAAAATTAGCTACTGAGAAAGCACAGATTACTACTAAAGCAGTAAATGTTGGAAAGAATCTAGAAAAAGTTCTGCCTACTATGGCTGATTTTAAATGGGAATTGCCAGATTCAAGATTCTTAGGAGATCCAATAGATTTGATTACATTTAATGGACTC
>JACRPJ010000057.1 GCA_016213985.1 Candidatus Woesearchaeota archaeon | reverse complement strand
TTAAGGGCTTTGAGTTCCTGGAAGAGAAGCTAGGCCTATTTGGAATTAAAAAATCGGGCTGGGAGTGGGACAAGAAGCAGAAGGCGGTGCTCTATTTCCTTCTAGGAAGAGAAAGATTACCAAAACATGAAATCAGAGTTGGCCCTCCACTAAGCATGACAGAATATGTGGCTAATTTCAAGAAGAAGAACAAAAATAACTTTGAGCAGAAAGGAAGAATTTATGCCCGGGTAAAAGTAGAGCATCCCCAGTTAGAGGAGTTGGTGAAGAATGCGGTTAAACAGAAATATTTCGTAGAAAAAACAAAAAAAGTACGTATCCATTTCCAAAAGTAAGTACCCCTCTCTGAAACCAAATCGTCTAATCTTAACCATCTGACCTAATAGTTAGGAGTTTTTACAGAATGCTTTTTCCCCTTTGCTTCTTTTTGAAAAACTGCATTTTACTTTTCTCCAGCTTTACATTCCGGGATTAGCTCATCACAATATTCTATCTTCTTCTGCCAAGATTCAGGTTTAGCTTTGGGTTTATCTACTATTCGGCTATTCCTATAGTATTCTATTTTTTTATTTACATTGTCATAAATATATTCCTGCTTATCCACTCCCAGGCCATAAAATACATGATCGCCAATAATTATATTTTTTTGCATAAAATAATGGTATTCTATTCTCTTTTCCTTGCTTCTTCCAATTTTATGCTTAGGAATCACCTGGTCAAAAGCATGGGCTCCCTCGCCAGGAACTTTGCTGGTGGATAATTTGGGATTTTTGTAGTACAAAGCTCCGTTAGTCAGGTCCCTCGATTTTCCGGCCAAGGCATTCAGAACTGCATGGTAACACTGCTTTAATTTGGACATCTCTCCCCCATTTTCGGATCGCATCACACCACAGGGTAATATGTATTCCCCTTTATCATTCTTGAAGCTATCTCCGCTGAAGCATTTTGGCTTGTGTTCAATAGCATCAAATTCGTGGGTATTTCTTCCGGTAACAATACTCATCAGGGTGCCATCTCCAAACTGTCGTTTGCAGGTTATATTTTTAACCACCTTTTTACCGTTTTTTAGGTTGTATTTACAAGTATCAAATTTCCATCTATTAATTATCACCTGCATAATTGCGTCCATATCATTACTGCCCGACTCCAGATAAAGCAGCCTAGTCAAATAAATCAGATTTTTTGGAGAGAGAGCAATTCCCTGTTTTCCTTTTAATATCGCTGCATCCTTATCCCCATTTAAGATGCTTTCTAGCTTATTCTCTTTCTGCTGGGATTTATTTCCGGTACTCAGGAAGCTTAAATGCTTTTCCGGGTCCTGAAGTTTTCCCCCATAAGTTATTTGCAGATGTATATGCGGATTTTTAGCGTTCGCATTGCCGGTTATACCTAAGTTACCAACAATTGTCTTATAATCCACTTCCTCTCCAATTTTAACTTTTACCTCGTTTAGATGGATGTAAGTGTAAATAAAACCCTCAGAAGTTTTTATTTTTACTGCCTTACCATTATTGATACAATTCTTGAATTTAACCCTGTTTCCAGATTCATTCAATTCATATTCGCCGGCACCAACGACTTTTCCAGGTTTGGTTGGATACAAAGGTATTCCAATTTTCTCATAAAGGTCCAAAGCCTGATGTTTTCTTCCTCCAGAGCGATTAGCATTATATTTATCGAAAGGGCATATTCGACCCTTTCCCGCACCCTCGTTTTGTTTAGAACCTTGCCAGCATTGATGTAAGTCAGGCTTCTTATAACCGCCAAAAGGACTTCTGAATTCGCTTTTAACTACTTCCTCTAACTTAGACTTATGCTTTTTGTCCTTACTAAAACTTTCCCCTGAATCTACTCCGAAATAGGCTAATAGCGAAATCCCCACATACAGCAACGTCTTTAGTATTTTATTCATATTTACCCACATTCCACTTTGGTTTTATACCCGATCCCCTTTTCTTTAAGATAATCCTTCACTATCTGTTGGGCAAAGGTATTAAACCCTAATTCAGAATTTATTTCATCAAATGATTGATTAGGATTTCCTGAGAGGTAATTTGGAAACGTCTTGCTTTTTCCATAAAAGTTTATTGTTTTGGCGTCTGGTAGAATAGATAGTCTACCCCCTCCGACCATTTTTAAAGCGAAGTCTTTGGTAAAAACTAAAGTCGGCGCTTCAAAATCTCCCCTAATTTGTTATCTCCTAAAAACCAGGGGGCATCAAGAGTAAACTCGAATAAACAATATCTGCCTCCTACCGGATTAGGAAATTCTTCAAGCAGTTCCTTTTCTGCTTCTAAAATATCTTCTTCTAAACATTTACTTTTATAAGAATTATTTAGAAGATCTTTCATATAGATTTCCGTAAAACCGCTTTGAGCATAATTCTCAAGATGAGAAACCAAAGGCATTTCCAGTATTCTTTCAATAATTTTTTTATTTTCCAATTCCATTTTCAAGCTCCAACCATTTTCTTTCAACTGTCATTCCGTTTGCCTCTCCCTAACCTAAACAACCTAGCCCTTAAAGCACCATAGTTTACTTTGCTAACTTCAGCAACTTTCTTTAAATTTAAACCCATTTTCTGATGCAGACCAACATAGGTGATTACAAAATCTTCTTTGATTTCACTCAAGGTAGAACCTTTTAACTCGGGAGTAAAACTTGAATTAACTATTTTATTAATTCTGTTGGCAATAAATCGATTATAAGCTTTCAAGAATTTGTTTAATACAGGCGATCTTAACCCATTATATTCTAAAATTCTTTTTTCGAGGTGTTCCGGTCCCTCTTCTATTTTTTCTTCAATAATACCCTTCTTTCTGTAATAATCTTCTTTTATTTCCCTTAAGCTTATTTTATGAGCGTGCAAAATCTGACGTAAGCCACCATAGGTATAACCCAATTCTTCTGCTAATCTTTTCCCATCAAAACCGGAAACAACATATCTGTTTCTGATCACTTTTTCTTCTAATTTTTTTATGGCGTCAGCTAAAGGGAGTTCATATAAAGAACTAGAATAATTATTTAAACTTCTTTGGCTGAGTCTTTCCTGCTCTTGTCTGGCTAAATCAATACAAATTCCACAAAGAATAGGCTTAATTAAATGATTATAAGAAACTAGGTTATTGTTTACTTTAATTTCAACCTGCCAGCTGTCAACTTCTTTAATAAGTTCTTCTAGTAAATTTTTGTTGGGCATTTTATCCGTCCTTTCTTGATATTTGAAATAGGGTCATGATGTTACTACCCCAAAAGAATGAATAATTTATAAATCTTTTGGTGTTTTTAATCACCACCTAATAACCTGTATTTACCTAAACCGTAAATCCTTTTAGTTAAACCCTTTTAGTGGTCCTATACAAAGCAAAGTATACCAAGAATTTAGATATAATTCTCTTTTTCCGGATAAATTATGACTAAATGCTTTTAATGCAATTTTAATTTATGCAAAGATGCCCAATCCCCCAGAATCTTAACTATCCACCATCTCAATCTCAATGCTAAGCCCTTCAGGAATGGGCACCCTCATCACCATTCTCAGGGTCCGTTCGTCAGCACTCATGTCAATCAATCTTTTATGAATGCGCATCTCATATCTTTCCCACGTGGCTTTCCCATTCCCACAGGGAGATTTTCGGGTGGTCACCTTTAACTTCTTAGTAGGCAAAGGAATAGGACCGTGTAATTCCACCCCGGTCTTCTGAGCAATGTCTTTAATATCACTGCAAATCTGATTAACTTTATCTATGTCCGTACTTGCTAACTTTATTCTTGCTCGTTGCGCCATACCATTAATGTACACACGGTAAGCCCTTGCTCATCGTGCCCTTATTTGATAAAGATAAAATAAAAAATACATTTACATTAGCTTCTTGACCAGGTCTATACACATTCCTGCAGCCACAGTCAATCCGGAATCCCTTACTGCAAACCTGGACATTTGAGGAATCTCTGCGTTCTTCTCGATAACTACGGGCTGCACCGGCCTTATCTTAACGATAGCAGCATCGCCGTTCCTTAATATGTCTTTGTTTTCGGGAACTTCCTGGCCAGTAGCTGGGTTAATCTTCTTTATGATCTCTACGATTTGACAGGCTACCTGGGAAGTACCAATGTGGAACACCGGAGTGTAACCGACGGTGACTACGGTAGGATGATTCAGGATAACTATCTGAGCAGTGAACTCAGTAGCTACACTCGGAGCATTAGTTGCATGCCCAACTACGTCTCCTCTCTGGATGTCTTTCTTGGCTAGTCCACGAACGTTAAATCCGACGTTGTCACCAGGTTCTGCTTGAGGGATGGCTTCATGGTGCATTTCTATAGATTTAACTTCTCCAGATATACCCTTGCCTTCTCTTCCAGGAACAAAAATTATCTTGTCGCCAACTTTCATTATCCCGGTTTCTACTCTACCCACGGGCACTACTCCAATACCGGTAATGTTATATACATCCTGTAAAGGCAATCGTAAAGGTAGGTTGATAGGCTTCTGAGGAACTTCGAACTTATCTAGAACTTCCAGTAAAGTATCTCCGGTCCACCAAGGCATCTTAGTAGGTTTCTTGGTAATGTTCTCCCCTATTAAAGCTGCGGTGGGAATAAATCTCACTTTCTCGACGTTCCAGCCGGCCTGTTTAGCGTGCAGTTTCACATCTTCTATTACTTCTTTGTACCTCTTTTCGGAGTAATCAGCCATATCCAGTTTGTTAACTGCTACTAATAGTTGTCCCACCCCAAAAATCTTGGCCAATTTAAGATGCTCAATAGTCTGAGCCTGTACCCCATCACCGGGGTTACCAGAAACCACCAGTACTGCACAATCTGCTTGAGCTGCACCAGTGATCATATTCTTAATAAAGTCCCTATGCCCGGGAGCGTCGATGATAGTAAAGTAATACTTAGCCGTGTCAAATCTCTTGTGAGACAGGTCGATAGTGACTCCTCTTTCCTGCTCTTCTTTAAGGTTATCCATGATGAAAGCAAACTCGAATCCTTTCTTACCTAGCTGTTCAGCTTTTTCTTTCAGTCTCCTCATGGTTTGTTCATCGATATTTCCGGAGTCATATAGCAGTCGGCCTACCATAGTAGACTTACCATGATCTACATGACCGATAAATACCAGGTTAATGTGTTCCTTAGTTTTAGCCATTTTTATTCCTCCAATTATTATCCACTAAATAGGATGTTTTTAATCCCACGTTATTACACTTTAGGATAGATACTTTTTGGTAGTGGTTTATTTATAAAAGTTTCGGTGGAATAGCCTTAGGACTAAACTGGTGGAATAAAATAACCTAAAAATCCGAATAAAAGAAGAATAAAAAAGAGATAATTATTTCTTTCTTTTGTACATTATGGCTGCGGCTGCAGCTGCGCCGATGGCTGCACCAATACCTGCGGCAATCAGTGCTGCTTTTTCAGGGTTCTTCTTGATTGCATGTGCTACCTTGGCTTCGGCATGCTTGAACTTAGCTTTTACTTGTTTTAAGTATCCTTTTACTCCGGTTTTTGCTTTTCTTTTTTTAGGCATTTTTATCTTTCCTCCTTTTTATTCTCTTTTGGCTAACCATTTAAAGGTCAGCGAGATTAAAATAAATATAACCCCAGAAAGGAAAAAACCCCAGGCAAAATTAAGTTTAAAATAATAATTAGCAAAAAAGATCAAAGCTAAGAAAATGAAGATAACTCCTCCCACAAAAAAAATAAACGAGGCAATGCTTCGAAATATTTTCTTCTCGATCCTCTTCACTTTTTCTTTAATGTTTTCTTTGATGCTGCTAACTGCATTACTTACAACTATCTCTTTTAAACTTCTAAGGAAGTTAGAAAAGAAAGAGCCTTGGCCTTCCTCTTTTACTTCTACTTTTTTTGCTCTCTGTTGTACCATCTTAAATAAAATGAAGCGAGAAGATTAATTTCTCTACCTCTTTTGGCAAAAAGTATCTTCTGGAGTATATAAATATTTCGCATTTTTAAAGTTTCTCTCTATTTATTTTTTCATTCTTCAACATAGCCCTGAGGTACGCACGGCGTTCTGCGCTGGCCTTTATTTTT
>JACRPJ010000052.1 GCA_016213985.1 Candidatus Woesearchaeota archaeon | reverse complement strand
GTGGAAGAGAGTAACCTTCCGCGACAGTTATTGTATACTGAAAAAGATCTCGGGAAGAGCAAAGCTCAGGCTGCATGCCACCGGTTGTTAGAGATAAATCCAAACGCAGAGATACACCCTTGGGCGGTACATTTGAACTCCAATAACCTAACTTTATTAAAACCAGCGGATTTAATTTTAGATTGTACAGATAATTTTAAAACCCGGTTTTTAATCAATGATTTTTGTAAAAGAGAAAAAAGGGCATGGATTCATGCTTCGGCTATAAAGACAGAAGGATATGTCCTGCCCATTTTACCGGAAGGGCCCTGCCTGAGCTGCTTCCTCAAAGAAACAAGTTTAGAGACATGTGAAGTGGTGGGAGTATTAAATACCATTACCACTTCCATTGCGGCATTACAGGCAACCTTAGCCTTAAAAATCCTAATGGGCAAAAAGGTAAACCCCAAATTACATTATTACAATATTTGGAGCCCACAATTAACAGAAATTAAAGTGAATAAAAACAGCAGTTGCCCTGCCTGTAATGGAATTTACTTATACCTAGACCAGCAGGAAGAGATGCTCACCAAATTTTGCTCTTCGGGCAAATATCAAATTTTAGGAGCAAAGAAAGAGTTAAGAAAATTAAAATCACAGTGGGAAAAAATAGATAAGGTAATAGACGATAAGATATCACTCCGGTTTAAAGATATCGTCCTGTTTGCAGATGGGCGGGCACTAATCTCAGCTAAGTCGGAACAAGAAGCAAGAGCAATTTATTCTAAGTACGTGGGGAACTAACCGACATTAAGCAGAGCTGTACTCTTTAAGTTCTTCTTTTATTTTTGCTCTCGGGTAGGCAATCAAAGGTCTTAGTACGGGAATAGTTTCATGGTATCTTTTGTAGCTCTCAAAACTCTGTCCTAAAGCCAACGCCGAGAGTTTATTTCTCGGCATAAGCTCTTCCAATTCTGTAAAATCCCTAACCACATACAGCCTCAAAGGAGTTGGGCTGAATTTTTGCAGCAGAGAAATATCTTTCTCTTTAAATCCTACGGGAAAGATATCACAACCACGTTTCATTAATAATAACCCGGCTAATAAACCAGCCTGATTATCAGCTTGATTATCAATTAGCACTGCTACCCGACCTTCTACTCCCACAGGAAGACCCCCCAAGCAAGGAATTGTACTATTAAACAAATATACTCCTTCTACGTTTATTTCTACCCCTAAAAAGTGTTGGGGATTCTTCCCCTCAAACTTTAAAGAAGTATTCTCTTCTATAAACTTACCTAAAGTTATATTAATCTCAGGGGAGGTTAAAGGAAAGCTTTTGTCGGAGCGCTTCGGTTCAATCTTGAACGTGCCTTCCTTATTTCTCAACACATCCAGAGCACCGGCTTTTATTGCTTCCCACTCTTTCGCTACTTTTACTGCTGGAGAATAAGAAACCAGCCCGAATACTCTTTTAAGGGTTTGGTGCTCAGGGAAATAATCAGTAATCAATCTTCCCCTTATTTTCTTAATTCTTTTAATCTTCGCTATTTTTTTAAGATTGCTTTCTAACTTATTCTCGAAGAAAGCGCGATTCTTGCCTTTAAGAAATATCTCCCCGTACCTTAATAAGATATATTCCCACTGCATACCTCTGCCAAAGTTTGCTGGTTTTAAATAATTTGTCTTGAAGTTCCAAACATATAAGATATATGTCCCTTCTAAAAATAGTTATTTATAAAGGAAGCATTTATAAAGAACCCTTCTTATAGTTTATAAATTAAAAGAACCGATTAGATTAAAATTAAGATAAGACGTGGAGGGGGTTGATTGTATGGTTAAAAAACAAGCTAAAAAAGAGATTAGAATTGTTAACATTGTAGTTTCTACCGGATTGGAAAAGGATATTCCTCTAGAAAGAATGGCGGCTACGCTTCCCAACACCGAATATAATCCCGAGCAGTTTCCAGGGTTAGTCCTGAGAATAAAGGACCCTAAAACTTCTGCTCTGATCTTCTCTAGTGGGAAGGTAGTATGTACCGGAGCTCGGACTATGGAAGAGGTGGATAGAAGCATCCAAAGCATAATAAGGAGCCTAAAAAAACTGGATATTACGGTAACCATTAAGCCAGTGATTACAGTACAGAATATCGTAGCTTCGGGCAGCATTGGAATGGACCTTAATCTCAATGTTCTGGGAGTCAAACTGCCTAATACTGAATATGAGCCAGAACAGTTCCCCGGGCTGGTACACAAGCTAAAAGGAACCAATGCTACTTTCCTGCTCTTTAGTAACGGGAAAATCGTATGCACCGGTACAAAAACCGAGCAGGAAGTTCATGCTGCTATGGATAAGCTTATTGATAACTTGAAAAAGTTGCTGGGCAATAGGTAGAGGAAACTAGTGCCTTTTCATATTTACTTTTTGACATATAAATATTTAAATAACCCGCCTCCTGGGTTAAGAACATGGAAGTAGATGAGCAGATAAAAACCTTCAAAGAATTTATTGAGCAGAATTATCTGCCTCAGCTACTGGAAGCAGTAAGGAAAGGGCAAAGTTTTTTGGTGTTAGACTTTTCAGAGTTAATCAAGTTTAACACCGAACTCACTGAGGAATTATTAGAAAGTCCAGAAGAGGTTCTCAAAGCTGCAGAATTAGGCATAAAAGAGTTCGACCTCTCCAAGAAGATAACCAAATTTAATATTAGGTTAAGTAATCTTCCCGAATCACAGAAAATAAAAATAAGTGAGGTACGTAGCAAGCACCTCAACAAGCTTATCTGGACCGAAGGGATTATAAGACAACAATCCGCTGTCCGTCCGCATGTTGCTGCTTCTAAATTTGAATGTCCTTCTTGTGGAAACATAATTAGTATCCTGCAACTAGATAAAAAGTACAAAGAGCCGACCAGGTGCAGCTGCGGGAGGAAAGGAAAATTTAAAGAAATTGCTCGTGACCTGGTTGATGGGCAAGGTATAGTGTTGGAAGAGGCCGCCGACGAATTAGATGGAAGCCAGCCAAAGAGAATCAATGTGTTTCTCAAGGATGATTTAGTCTCTCCCCTCTCCGAACGTAGAGCAAACCCTGGATCAAGAGTGAAACTATGTGGATGGGTGAGTGAGGTTCCTATCATACTAAGGACCGGAGGGCAATCCACCAAGTATGATCTAATCATCGAAGCTAATTATATGGAGCCATTACAAGACGATTATGTTGATACTCAGATCAATGAAGCGGACTTAGAAAAAATAAAGGAAATTGCCCGTTCTCCTAATGCTCTATCCATGCTTGCTAATAGCATTGCTCCTTCTATATATGGCCACGATAAAATAAAAGAGGCTCTAGTGCTTCAGCTTGCCGGCGGATGCAGAAAAGCACGTCCGGATGGAGTGGCTACCAGAGGAGACTTGCATATTCTGCTTATTGGTGACCCTGGAAGCGGTAAATCCCAACTGTTGAAAAGAATATCCCTAGTGGCTCCCAAAGCGCGTTTTACCAGCGGGAAAGGCGCCACTGCTGCTGGGCTTACTGCTTCGGTGGTAAAAGACGAATTCTTAGGCGGGTGGAGTTTGGAAGCAGGAACATTAGTGTTAGCCAACCGTGGATTTGCGATTATCGATGAGATGGACAAAATGAACAAGGATGACCGCTCTGCTCTGCATGAAGCATTGGAGCAGCAAACCGTCTCTATTTCAAAAGCCAATATTCAAGCCACTTTAAGATGTGAGACTACGGTATTAGCTGCAGCTAATCCTAAGTTAGGAAGATTTGATCCTTATGATTTAATTGCTAAACAAATAGACTTGCCCCCTACTTTAATCAATCGCTTTGATTTAATATTTCCTATTAAAGATCTCCCTAATAGAGAGAAAGACGAGCAGACTGCCTCATTTATATTAAGCCTGCACAAAGATCCTGAAATTAAGGGAATCGAAGTATCGACCGAACTGCTGAAAAAGTATTTTGCTTATGTGCGCCAAAAAATCAAC
Source organism: Candidatus Woesearchaeota archaeon (assembly GCA_016213985.1). Taxonomy (GTDB): domain Archaea; phylum Nanobdellota; class Nanobdellia; order Woesearchaeales; family GW2011-AR9; genus JACRPH01. The sequence continues at coordinate 4,692 of JACRPJ010000052.1, read as the reverse complement.
CCAAAAATAACTGATACAGCAATCGATGAGTTAAAAGAATATTATATTGGTATGCGCAATTCTGGAGCTGATGAATCAGGAGTGAAAACAATACCTATTACTGCTCGACAGTTAGAAGCATTGGTTAGGCTTTCTGAGGCGACCGCAAAATTAAGGCTAGCAAAAACCGTCGTTAAGAAAGATGCACAAAAAGCAATTGAATTAATTGACTATTGCTTAAACGAAGTAGCTAAAGACAAGCAAACGGGGACCATAGATATTGATAGGATTGGAGGGAGGATAACTGCCACCCAACGCAGCACTATTAGCATAATCAAGGAGGTTCTATCGGTGTTGGAAGAGCAAATGGGTACCAAAACCATTCCCGTAGAAAATGTCATTGAAGCTGCGCAGGAAAAAAACGTTTCCAAGGACCAAGTACTGGACGTTTTAGAAAAATTGCGCCGGTCGGGAGATGTTTTTGAGCCCAGAAAGGACTTTGTACAAAGGCTATGAGAACTTTGAATAACTTTCATGAACAGCACAATTTGAGCTTATCGCAAACGCATTTGCAATTAGGAGTCGCAACGAGTTTATCCAAAGCCCCCCAAGATGGTTTTGAATACACAAAAAAGCTATAACGCTTTTTCGGTACAGAAAATCACATTTGAAGTGATTTTCTTGTATATCAAACGCAGAGTTGTGTTTGATATTATGAGACAAGAGTTGAGTATAGGTCTTTCAAAACCCTCCATAATTAAACTAGATAAAAGTACTAATCTAAGATGGAACCTAAACCTAGTCTATCACGCCGAGTAGCTGCCAAAATAACCATCGCCGAGGTACTCGCAGGTACGTACGTACAAGACAATGAGCAGAGTCCAAATTATTTTCTAACCAAAGATAAGCGCCAGCTCTACCGCATAAATTTGATGGCCGTGGTTCTAAGTCAGCAGCAGCAAGGTTCAATTACCAATATTTTTGTAGACGATGGAACAGGAAAAATAACGGTGCGTTCATTTGAAGAGAATCAGGTATTGAATCAATTACAAGTGGGAGATTCTTTGCTCATTATTGGGAAAGTACGGGTATATAGCCAAGAAAAATATATTTATCCTGAGATCGTCCGGAAAATATCTCCTGAATGGTTCAAACTAAGAGCGTTGGAATTGAGGGAGAGGATGAAAATAAACATCTTTCCTGATGACATCAACTTTAAAAATTCCAAGGCAGAGGATCAAGTAGGGCTTTCTTCTAAGTCAAAAACTTTTGAAATCAATGCCGTCACCAATAATAATATAGAGCCGGAAATAGAAGAAATAAAAGTATCTGATGAAGAAGTAGCCTCTCTTCTTCCCAAAAAAATATTAAATTTGATCAAAGAGATGGACCAAGGGGAGGGAGTGCTTGTTGAGGAAATTATTTCCAAGTCAAATCTGACTGATATTGAGACAATCTTAGAAAAAATGTTAGAGAAAGGGGACATCTTCCAGAATCTTCCAGGAAGGGTTAAAGCATTGTGAGGTATGTTAGTATGGAGATTTCCGTTGTAATTGTACAAAATGATAAAAATGAGTTGTACGTACACCAGAGAAAGGAGAACAAAAAAGCATATCCCAATCTTTACGGCTTGGGTGCAGGTGGGAAAGTAAATGACGGGGAACTCCCCCTCGAAGCGGCAAGACGGGAATTACAAGAAGAATTGGGAATTGATGCGATGGTGAAAAAGCTATTCAGCTTCCCTTTTTCAGACCCTCCTCTTTCCTACATAATAAACGTCTATAGTACAAAGTACAGCAGCGAGATTAAATCGTGCAACAGGGAATTTAAATGGTCGGGATGGATGACCCTAGCCCAGGTAGATGAATTATCTGAAGAAAACAAATTATGCCCGGATACGGCAATATTTTATCCAGAATTCAAAAGAAGGTTTCTAAAGTGATTTATTAGAGCAATTATACTAGTAACGGGGTGATGTAAACCTCCACTAATGCCGCCACCACCAAAAAGCCTATACTCAATAAAATTAAATCCAAGGCATCTACTAGAACCCGGTCTTCTTTTAGATTGTGTTTAATCAAAGCGATAGAAATTATCCCTCCTGCTAGCCCTGCTACCAGATAAGCAGCCATTTCTAATAACCCATGAGTCATATAACGAACAAAGCTAAATGAGGCTGCGCTAAAGTAAGCAGCGACTCCTGGCAGGTCCACCATTGAAGCTACTTTGGCTACTTCCGTCTTGAACACATTTCCCATTGCCGTGGCTACTACTGATGCATTCCACACTAAGATAAAAATTGCTCCGGTACCATACAAGAAGGAGAATAATATACACAAGAATAATACTTTAGTGTTATTAGCAAATATCCTCGTAAACAAATCAAATTGGGCTATTTTTCCTTGAACATTATTGTTGACATTTATGATAGACTGTTGTTGAAGTCCGAACACTACATTTACTGCGTGGGAAGGTAAAAGAATGTAAGCTAAAGACAGAGCCACTTGGTATAGAGTAAGGGAACTGTTGCCAGCACAATCAAAAATACAGTTAATAACCCGGCAGATTCTTTAAACACAAAATATGACAGCATTAAACCTATTATTGAATAAACGAATCCGGCTATGAACATCTCCCAAGGCTTCTTTTTAACTGCAAATGGATTGAACAACGATTCCAAAACCATGTCTGGGAGAGTATTCTAACTTTATTTAAACATTTCTACGTACCTTGAGGCAGTTGCTTGGGGCTAAAATGATGAATTTCAAGCAAAAATTTTTAAAGAGGATGCTCAACTACCCTCTTTAGTTACTTAATATAAATCAATTGGGTGGTGAGAATATGGTCTCTGTAGAGTTGGTAATTGGAATTATTGTAGCTGTGGTGGTTTTAGCAATAGTAGTTATCTATAACAGCTTGGTGCGTCTAAGAGTAAGAGTGGATAATGCTTGGTCGCAGATTGATGTCCAGCTTAAGCGCAGATACGACCTTATTCCTAATTTAGTGAGTGCGGTAAAAGGCTATATGAAGCATGAGAAAGGAGTTCTTGAAGAGGTTACCAAAGCCCGGGCTGCGCTGGTGGAAGGAAGCATGAAGGATAAAGCCAAGGCCTCCAATCAGATAAGTGAAGCGTTGAAATCAATATTTGCTGTTGCGGAGAGCTAATGGGCATATATGAAGAAATTACCAGTAATAAGAGAAAATCATATTTGCTGGTATTTTTCTTCATGGCATTTGTTGTTTTTATTGGGCTGATTATCGGCGTGTATTGGGGGAACCAATATTTTGGAATTATATTGGCAGTCATTGTCGGAATGGTTTATTTTCTATTTAGCTATTATAGTGGAGCACAATCTATTCTGACCATGTCTGGAGCGAAAGAAGCTACTAAACCAGAATACACTTATTTGATCAATACCGTGGAAGGACTATCCATCGCTGCCGGGTTGCCTAAAGTTCCAAAAGTTTATATCATTGATGATTCGGCGTTGAATGCCTTTGCTACCGGCAGGGATCCAAACAACTCATATGTGTGCGTGACTACCGGATTATTAAAGAAAATGAACCGCCAGGAATTAGAAGGAGTAATTGCTCACGAGCTTTCCCATATCAAGAACTATGATATCCGAGTAATGATGCTGGCCGCAGTAATGGTAGGAATTACTGTACTGCTGTCGGATTTTCTGTTAAGAAGCTTTTTATGGGGCGGGAAAGATCGCAATAGAGAAGGAAATCAGCTGACTTTCATCTTAATTATTATGGGATTGGTATTGGCCGTACTTTCTCCATTCATTGGCGAGTTGATGAAGCTGGCAATATCTCGTAAGCGCGAGTTTTTAGCTGATGCTTCCGGCGCGTTATTGACCCGGTATCCAAAAGGATTGGCTGATGCTTTAAAGAAGATTAAGAACGATCCCGATCCATTGGTGGATAAAGCCAACAAAGCTACTGCCCATTTATTTATATCTACACCGTTTCGGCATGACGGAAAAAAGTCAACGTGGTTCCAGTCTCTTTTTTCAACGCATCCGGATATTAACCTGAGGATTAGAAGACTGGAGGAGATGTAATTAAATACACTTCCATAATTTAGCTTCCAATTTTTCTTTTTTAAGTTTCCTTTGACTAAATTTACTCATTGTTTTGATCATTCCAAGCCATAAACTTCAAACCCAAATTTAGCCAGATACAAAAGATTTCTTCCTGCTCCACAAACCCTTTCGTTATATAGATATCATCCTAGGGATTTTTCAGGGGTTGCCTCAAAAATCGAGGAGAAAAACACCCTAGTCTCAGAGGATTGTGGGTTGCCTCACCCCAGTTGCCACCATTTTGAGACTTCGCATAGTTGCGATGCTAAATGAAATTGGTTCGGGAGCTTTATGCAGACCTCAGAAGATGTTTTGTATATCCTAATCGCACTAATTTTTGATATGCTTTCCACACATCATTAGGTATTTCTTGGAAAATTTGGAATCCTTTTTCTGGATAGATTTTTATTCTTTGTAAATCTCCAACCATGATATTGATTACATCATCTTTTGAAATTTGTTCATTAGGATAATCGTCAAAATTAAGATTTTCTAGCCAGAAATCCCGTTCACTCAACCTGCTTTGTGGTTGAGTGGGCGGACGCACTTTAGTGCGGGGATGAATGGCGTAATCTATTTCTAATTGTAGCTCATATGCTCTCCTTGGCAAAGTGATGAGCTT
>JACRPJ010000051.1 GCA_016213985.1 Candidatus Woesearchaeota archaeon | reverse complement strand
GCATAATGCGTCTGGTGAAATGTATAGGGATAAGGATTTACTCCCATCGCCCATAATTCATGCAGATTACTCAACTTGCTTTGATCTAACTCCAGTTTTTTAACCATAACCAGAAGTTAAGAAGGGAGTTTTATAAATATTGTTGTTAGAAATGGATGATCGTCGGCATATCGGTTATGTCTGCCGACGACTGAAAAGAGGAGAGCGTTAGCGAGGAAGTTAATTTGGAGCCCAAGTTGTTTAGGGCAGTTCTCCGTTAAAGTCATACTCGACTTTTGCGTTTCCTATTTAAAATAGGCAAAAGTCTCGTAATCTCAAATGCGGGTTTGTATTTGAGATTAAGAGACCGCAGTCGAGTTTATCTAAAGTTTTGCTTGATGACGTCGATTCGTGCATCTTGATTCAGGCAAAAATGCAAAACTTTAGTTTTAGCCAAAGCCCCTTTTTCAATTTTCAGGACCTCAGATTTATTGAAACTAACTTCTCTTTTATGCATCTCTTCGCCAATTTATGTGCCAAATGTAGCGGCTCAGGAATTTTATGCGGATAAACCACGGCTTTAGAAATGAGAAGCAAAACCGATCCTAAAGAAATTAAATGTCCCGGAGTGACATACACGGGATTGGCATGCTGCCGGGTAGTAATCTCAAAGCCTACTATCTCATTATGATAAATTATCTTTCCCTTTTCTATTCTTCCCAGCAGCAAGCTGCGACTAACCCCGATGGTGGGCTTATTCAAAATCAGCCCGAGATGAGCAGCAATTCCAATTTTACGCGGATGTAATATTCCTTCGCCTTTAACTAGAATAACATCCGGGTCTTGGTCTAGCTTATTATATGCTTCAATCATTGCAGGCATTTCCCTATAAGCAGAAAATCCCGGTTTATAAGGCAGCGGATCATGAAGAAGATAAGTCTGATGCTCGATTAATTTTAGAGAAGGGAATTCACATACGACTACGCTGGCCAGTAGTTTATTATTCCCAAGGGGAAAGGTATCGATCCCGGCAAGGGTTTTAACGCTAGTAAAGCCATCCCTTAGCACGATTTTGGGCGCTAACTTCAGTTGCTCTTTCTCCAGCTCGAGTGCATCCATTTAAATCACCAGTTTTCTAACTTAAAAATAAGCCTTAGTTTATTAAGTTTTTGGTATTTAACTACTTTTTAGTAAATATTAACCCCGCTTCCGGAAAGTCCGAAACATTTTTCCCATTCAGAAAAATATATATATGCTGTTTAATTAAAGCCATTGAAAGAGGAAACAAAGAGATGGTAGTTAGGGAGCAGGATAAACATTTTTTATGGTCATTGCTAGCAGCGATAGGAGTAATCCTAGTATGGAAGGGCCTATGGGAAGGCCTTTATGAAATCCCTTACTTAGGCGACCCCTGGGTAGCTCTGTTCATCGGTTTTGCCACTCTTACTTTCTCCGGAATTATTTTTAAGGAATTTGATCCATTGGGTAGCCTAGACAAGTCGGTGAATAAGATTGCCCACTATGTTCAGGGTCACCCTAAAAAGCACTTGTTCGAAATAGGATATTACGACAAAGTCAAGAAGAAAAATGTCCTGGTAAGAGCAGAGAAAATCAAACATATCGAAAAGGGGAGTTTAATAGTAGAGCACGAAAACAAAAACCAGGAAGTGTTCATCCCTTTACATCGGATTAGAGAAGTACTCTACCAAAATAAGCCTTACTGGAGGTTGTAGGTTCAGAATGATAACCCCGGAGAGATTAAAACATTACTGGTGGGCGCTGGTGGGAGTACTCGGAATAGTTCTCTTCTGGGCTGGAATATGGGACGGAATCGGAGGCCTACCTTACCTTAGTAATCCTTTTATAAGCCTAATTGTGGGAGTTATAGTCTTAGCAGCTTCGGGATTAATCTTAAAGGAATTTGATCCCTCAGGAGAAGAAGAAAAGAAAATACATCAAGTGTTGCACACTATCAGTAATCATCCTCAAAAACACGAATTTCACATCAAATACCACGATCACCTCTCCAAAAAAGGAGTAATTCATCATGCTAGATATCTAAAAGATATTGAAAAAGGCTTCCTTATTTTTGTGGAAAAGGAAGGAAAAGAAATTTTTGTCCCCATTCACCGGGTAGCGGAAGTGCTGCACAAAGGCAAGTCCTACTGGAAACATTAACATGGTTTGGAATAAAAAAGGAATAACTCCGTTGATGGCTACCTTTTTGCTAATCTCTTTCGCCGTAGCCCTGGGAGTGGTGATCATGAACTTTGGGCGGGCGGAAGTGGAAGAACAGGCCCAATGCCCTATTAATATTGGGTTAAAGTTTACCAATATCGGCGGAGAAGAGCAGCTGTGTTACAATGTAGCTGAGAAAGACCTCTCTTTCACTTTAGAGAACGGTGTCAATATCAAAGTAGATGGGCTCGTCGCTAATGTGATTGGCACACAAAAAGCAGACAGCTTTGAAATCAACGAGGCCAGGATAATAAAAGCTGGAAGTTATGTAGGACATATAGTTTATAATTCGGGTGCAAGTGGAGAGATACGCCAATTGAAAATAACTCCAAAAGTAAGATTATACGATACGGAGCAGATTTGCACCGAGCAGGCCTTGGTGGTAGAAAAAGTAAGGAATTGCTGAAATCACCTAAACCTTTTTAATTAACCAAAAAATAATTTTTATTATGCCAGTAGAAATCGACCTAAACAAATCAGTGGATGAAAATGCCGGAATTTACTTTGAGTTAGCTAAAAAAGCAAAGAAAAAATTAGAGGGAGCGAAGAAAGCACTGGGAGAAAGCCGAAAGAAACTAGAAGAATTAAAACAGAGAGAAGGAGAATTTTTGGAGGAAGAGAAAGAGAAACAAGCCAAAAAAGAGATTAAACGGGAATGGTACGAGAAATTCCACTGGTTCGTTTCCTCCGAGGGATTGTTATGCATTGGCGGGAGAGATGCTACTTCCAATGAGGTTATTATTAAAAAATATACGGAAGCAGGAGACTGGGTATTTCACACTGACCTGGCTGGATCACCTTTCTTTGTGGTGAAAAACGGACAGAAAGCAGGAGAAACAACCCTGCAGGAAACAGCACAGGCAGTGGCAGTATATTCACGTGCATGGAAATCAGGACATGGAAGCGCAGAGGTTTTTTATGTCAAGCCGGAACAGGTAACTAAAGAAGCCAGAGCCGGAGAATATGTTTCTAAAGGGAGTTTCATGATTTATGGGAAAAAGAGCCTTCTTCGCGCTAAAATGGAATATTCTATTGGCATCATAGACAACCGCATTATCGGCGGACCAGTAAGTTCCGTAAAAGCAAAAACCACTAATTATGTTACCATTACTCCTGGAAAAGATAAAAAATCTGATTTGGCCAAAAAAATAAAATATAAACTGAAAGGCGGGGATTTGGACGAGATAATAAAACTCCTTCCCGCCGGAGAAGGAAACCTCAAGAAAAATTAACTTTTTTCATATTCTTCTTTCATCAACAAAGCATCCCCCTCAATGTTGGGAGATTCGGAAATTACTACTCCTTTGATATTGAATTCTTTCCAGGCCCGGATTAGATCGGAGTAATTCAGATCCGATTCCAGCAGATTGAGATGATTTCGCTCTCCTTTATCAGTATATTCTATCCCCGAAACGTGGATGTGCATATTATCCAAAGCGGTTCTTCCCAATGCTCTCTCCACGTCCAGCAGCATCTGCCTAAATTCTTCCAGCGTATTATTTTTTCCGCCGGACCGGGCGTGCAAATGAGAAAAATCGATGGTAGGCAAGACCTGCTCCAGCTCTTGCGACAAGCGTAGGATTTCTTTCAAGTGACCCCATTGAGTAGCTTTCCCCGTGGTCTCGGGGCGAATCCAAATGGAATGTCCCTCTGCCTGCAGCGCACTGATGATTTCAGTTAACGCCGCTTTTACTTTTTGGTACACCACTTCTGCATTAGCATTCATATAATAAGCTGCATGAAAAGTTATGCTACCAGCTCCGCATAAAGAAGCGATTCTCGCTGCATCATATATTCTCTTCTTACTAGCAAGAATAGTTTCTGGAGAAGAATTTAAGTTAATGAAATACTGCCCATGACAGGTTAAAGCAACATCATGTTCTCTTGCTGCTTTCTTAACCAGAGGCGCAACCTCTTCAGAGAGATTCACCTGGCGCACAAATTCCAGCTCCATTGCTTCTAAGTTTATTCTACGAACGTGAGCTATTCCATTTAGGGTATTTCTTATAGGGGTAGAAAGCGGTATTCCTGCCGTGCCAAACCTGAGTTTGTCCATTACCTGCATTCAAAAACAAAAACCTATAAAAACTTAATGCCCATTTTCACAAAAATGCTCAAAGCGGAACTACACACCCATGCCCATGTTGATCCAAAAGACTCCGGGGAAGTAAGTTATTCTATTAAGGAATTAATTGACCAGGCAGCGGAATTTAATTTTGAAGTGCTGGCCATAACCTGCCATGATCTGGTCTATATAGATGACCAAGTAACGGAATACGCCCAACGCAGGGGGATACATCTTATCCCCGGGGTAGAAAAAACTATAGATGGAAAACATGTTCTAATTTACAACCTTTCAGACCAGCAAGCACAGTTAATCAAGACGTTTGAGGACCTGAAAAGCTTCAAAAAAGTACATCCGGACTCACTAATAATTGCACCTCATCCCTTTCATTATAAGTCTACGTGTCTTAAACAGAAGGTCTTACAATACTTGGATTTATTCGATGCCTGGGAATATTCCTGGTTTTATCTCGCTGCGTTCAATCCAAACAAAAGAACCGCTGCTTTAGCGCAGAAATATCATAAACCAGTGATTGGGAGTTCTGACGTTCATAACTTAAGAGAGCTAGGCAGAACTTACACCCTAATTGACTCTAAAAAATCCACTGGAGCAATCTGCGCAGCAATAAAAGTAGGAAAAACGACTGTAATTAGTAAGCCCCTGCCACTATTTGAATTTATAGGTATAAGCATAAGGATGCTCTACTTTGACACCAGGAGAAAATTAAGAAAGTTGTTTGGCTGAAAAGCTTTATATATTAAAAAACAATACTTTGCTTCATGCCAGCTAAAAAGCTTCCTTCGGATGCAGATGTATTTTCACCAATCAAAGTCAAGTACAAAGACGTGTTTGACCTAAAAGCATTCTACGAAGCGTTACACGAGTGGACACTGCAGCACGAATGGAAAGACCTCGAAGAAGGGAAAGACCATTACGAGAATCTGTATAGCGAGAGAACAGACCGTAGCGGGAACAAAGAGATGTGGATACAATGGAGGGCTACCAAGAAAGCCGAAGGCGGCCCTTTCACCTATTATTTGGATTTCAATTTCCATGTGATTGGCCTATCCAGTGTGGAAGTGGTAAAAGAAGGACTAAAGATGAAAGTGAATAAGGGAGAGCTAGAATTAATCTTCAAAGGCTTCATAGAAAAAAATTATGAGACCGGGCTAGCTAAGCAACCACTCCTTAAGAAGGTACTACCCCTCTTCAACAAGAGGGTGTATAGAGTGGAATTTGAACAGCGGAAAAAAGAATTATACCGGGAGCTGTATATCCTGCAGAATTTCATCAAGCAATGGTTCAAGTTAAAACGATATCTGCCGTACGAGGAGACCAAAGGATTCTTCACTTCGTATGCCTGGCCTTCTCACTTGAAAGAGTAAATCGACTTTTTCTCGTGCGAAAACTTAATAAAGAAACTTAGAGAGCCCTATGCCTATTGCCCCAGTAGCTTAGTGGCTAGAGCAGCTGACTTGTATCTGATATGAAGAGTCCGGTGCCGGTGAGCGGCGCCAGCCGATGAATTCAGACAAGATATCAGCAGGTCATGGGTTCGATTGTCGATCCCTTCCGAAAAGCAGATTGAAAATGGCAAAGCCATTTTCCAAGTGTTTCAAAGAAGGTCTGGACTTCACCCCAAGAAAGGCATATTCAATATAGAAAATCCCGGTCGGCGCATTTATATGTTTTAGATAAAATATCATTTATTTGGGCCGGTAGTCTAGTGGTTATGACGCTGCCCTTACAAACCTCTTGCGGTTGCTGGAAGGATCGAAACCCGCTGGAGGTTTCGATAGGCAGAGATCG
>JACRPJ010000014.1 GCA_016213985.1 Candidatus Woesearchaeota archaeon | reverse complement strand
TGAGAGGCTTTTTATCTGATAGGGGATTTGAGGTTTATGATTTCGCATCATTGATCGGCAGAGTTCGAGATCAGCGGTTGAGAATGGCGGATGTTTTATTTATCAAGCGCACGCATCCTTTGTTTTTAGATAAACGTTGGATATAAATATTTCAAGATGAAAAACGTCTTAATCATCGCCCCTCAATTTTCTCCCTCTAGTTACCCGCCGGCGCATCGGGTACGACTTTTTTCGATGCATTTACGCGCATTTGGTTGGAAGCCGATTGTCTTGAGTGTCGAACCTCGTTATTTGGAAGAAGAGCCCGATTGGGAATTTTCAAAATTAATTCCCGAAAGCCTGGAGGTGATTCGAACGAAAGCGTTGCCCTATCAATGGACCCGATGCATCGGTATCGGCGACTTGGGCATTCGTTCCTTCTTTCACCAACTCCAAGCGGCTAAGACAATTTGTAAGCAGCGTAAAATAGACCTTCTTTTTATATCAGGTCCGCCCTGGTATGCGTTTCTCGTTGGGCCGCTAATTAAAAAAAGATTTGGGATTCCCTACGTGATTGACTATATCGATCCCTGGGTTTCTCCGGTAGGTTTAGCGGCGCCGTTTTGGAAAAAACTTTATTGGTATACCAAGATTGCCGGTTTTTTAGAGCCCACCGAAGGGGAAGTGGTCTATTTTTCTAAGGTAGATCATGAACCCAAGAACTTGCATAAGAATTTTCATAAAATAAAGAAGCATATAGGATTTACTCCTCAGCATACCTCTTTTTATCCTAAGTTAACCGTAAAAGAAAATATGCTTCATTTTGGAAAAATGTATGGAGTGAATAAAAGTACGTTGTTAACTAACGCTCAAGGAATCCTCGAATTTACCGGGTTACATAGTCATCAGAACAAGTTAGCGGAGCATCTGTCGGGCGGGATGCAAAAGCGGTTGGATATTTCATGTAGTTTAGTGCATAAGCCTAAGTTACTAATGTTGGATGAGCCAACCGCAGATTTGGACCCGCTTAGCCAAGAGGAGGTAATAGAACTTGTAAAAGCAATGAATGCTCAGGGAGTAACCATAGTAATCGCTTCTCATCATCTGGATAGTTTAGAAAGGATATGTACTAAGCTAGCAATCGTGCACAATGGTCAGGTTAGAAGTTATGGAGGAGTAGATGAAGTCCTAAAACCGTTCTTGAAAGAAAGTTTAGTAATCAACATTCCTACTGGGAGGGAGAGAGACAAAATTATTCAGTTGGTAAGACGTCTTCCCGTGACCAAGATCATCGATCAGGGACATCAATTAGTAGTTTACCCTTATAATCCTGAACAGACATTGATTGCCTTGTTAAGAATAATCAAAGATGAACATTTGTACTTTAATGATCTCGACCTTCGAAAGCCTTCACTGAAAGAAGTGCTTACCAAAATAGTGCAGGAGGGAGTACTTAAATGAGCCCGTTATGGCTGTTAACCACCAAGAACCTAAAATTACTTATTCGCTCTCGTAGCTCGGCGTTAATCGTAGTATTCGCTCCACTGCTAATCATACTCATTTTGGGCTTGTCATTTAATAATTCCGCCAAGTACGGATTAAATATAGGTGTTTATGCTTCAAGTTATAACAATGATGTTAATTCGTTCATCAATACTTTACAGGAACAGGAATTTAAGATAATTAAATACAATAATTCTGTTACAGAGTGCATAGAGGATATTAAATTGGGCTATGTACATACCTGCATCCTGCTTCCAGACTCTTTTAAGATTGAAAGCAATTCTCCGCGGGAAATAACTTATTATGTTGATCCCAGCAGGATAAATCTGGTGTGGATGATCCAGCAGATGCTGGAAAAGAAATTGAATCTACAATCTCAGGAGATTTCGCAGCAACTGGCCCAAGAGCTGTTGACTAAGCTAAGTAGTGCCAATACTAAAGTAGCCACGGAGAAGAATAAAATTACTGAAGTAAAGCAAAAAAGCGATACTGCAACAAGCGTTACTGATACCACCAAGTCCGCTCTTTCTAAGCTGGATTTAACTCCCCCTTTAGCCGAGTATGGTTTTAATGTTACCAACGAATTTAAAGATGCAGTAGTAGCTAACCTTAATCTTGGAACGATCAAGATCGCTGCAGCAAAAAGCGCGGTGAGTTCTGCAAACATGAGCAGCTCGGATAAAGCAGTGATTAAGAATTTGCTCAGCGAGGCTGGTGCTGGGCTGGTTAACATTAGTGGTTTGATGAGCGCAACTTCAGGAACGGCCAGCTTTGGAGCAGTTAGTTCTCTGGTTACCTCACTACAAGCTGATATAACTACGGCGAAAGAAAAACTAACTACTGCAAAACAACAAGTAGCGACTACTAGTAAAGATCTGGACACGGTTAAGGCTTCCATAGGTGAGGTTGTGGCTAGTCTGGAAGGGATTCAAAAAGCATTGGATGAAGTAAATGCTAATCTTAACTCGCAGAAGATAACCGAAGCAAAAGTGTTCTCTTCTCCGCTAGTTACTAAAATAGAAAGAGTTGCTCCCGAAAACACCTATCTTAATTACATGTTCCCCGCGCTGATCGTTTTAGTAATAATGTTCTCTTCTCTGTTGTTGGGAACTACTTTGGTGATGATGGAAAAGAACAGTCCTGCTTTCACTCGTAATTTCTTTTTGCCCGTGAAAAAGGTTACCTTTGTACTGGCTACTTATCTAACTAACCTGTTTTTGATTTTAGTTCAGGTAATTATAATCTTAGGGATTTCTGTATTATTCTTAAAAGAAATATATGCTGCATTGTTGCCACTAGCATTAATATTGTTTTTAGCCGCATCGGTGTTTACTTTCCTTGGGATGGCTATTGGCTATCTATTTAGTTCTGAGGAGACCGCCGTGCTAGCATCTATCTCGGCAGGGAGTATTTTGTTGTTTGTTTCGGGGACAATATTGCCTCTAGAAAGCGTTTCTCCGACGTTAAGGGACATAACTTTCCTTAACCCGTTTGTTATAGGAGAAAAATTGGTGCGGGAAATATTGATTTTTAATACTCCAATCATGGGGTTATGGATGGATTTAGCAGTTTTCTTCTCTTATACTTTGGTGCTCTTCCTAATTATCCTAATAATCGAGTCGCTCATGCATCAGCGTATTGTTAATCGGATTTTTCATCATCACAAGATGCAAAGGGAGAAAGATAAAATAGAAAAGAAGGATGTATGAAAGTAATCGCTATTTCTGGCACTCCGGGTACGGGTAAATCTTCTTTGGCTAAGTTAATTGCCCATGAGTGGGAGTATTTTAGGTTGGATATCTTTCAGGTGTGTTTGGCAGAGGCGATTGAGAGGAAGCATAGGGTGCTTGTTTTTGATACAGCTAAGAAGTTAGAGAAGAAAGAAGTATTAAGGAGGATAGGGAAGAAGATCACCGGACCTTAATAATTCTCATACCATCTTAACCTATAAATCTCACCAAATATTTTATAAATCACGCTTAAAATAACTTTATCTATGCCCATCATAACTGCGGAACAAAAGCTGCACCTGAAAAAATTTATTCGGGAGCTTAAAGAGCAAAAAGCTCTGCATACTGAGTTTGTGTCAGTTTATATCCCAAAAGATTATGATATTATTAAGATTATAAACCATCTAGCCGAAGAGCAAGGCACGGCTTCCAACATTAAGTCTGCAGTAACCAGAAAGAATGTACAGATGGCTCTGGAGAAGATGATTCAGCATCTGCGTTTGTTTCCGAAAACTCCGCCCAACGGATTAGCGGTGTTCACAGGAAATGTAGCTGCAGTCGAGGGGAAGCAGGATATGCGGGTGTGGAGCATCGAGCCGCCCGTGCCTTTGAA
>JACRPJ010000067.1 GCA_016213985.1 Candidatus Woesearchaeota archaeon | reverse complement strand
TGCAAAAAATATGGGCATCATCCTGGGTAAACTTAATTACCCTAAACAAGCCGGCTAACACTCCGCTTAATTCCTGGCGGTGGACAATCCCCATTTCTCCGACTCTTAAAGGCAGATCACGATAAGTTTTTGGAGTAGATTTATAGACTAACATCCCCCCCGGACAGTTCATCGGCTTGACGGCAAAATCTCTTCCCTCATATCCTGTAAGAAAGATATTTTCTTTGTACTTATCCCAATGACCCGAGATTAACCATAATTTTTTGTCGAGAATTTGAGGAGTAGAAATCTCCGTATAACCCGCCCAGCGGTGCTCTTCCCGCCAGAAGTTAATCAGTTCATTGTAGATGATTAGACCTTTATCGTGGAGGAAAACCATCCCGGGAGCAGTGTCATGAAAGGAAAATAAATCTAATTTCTGTCCCAAAATGCGGTGATCGTTTTCTTTTAATTTACTGGTGTCTAGACGAGAACGGGAGATTTGAGTCAACAATTTTTTAGTATCAATAGTTTCTTCTCGAGCGACTTTAGCTCTAACTCCTGCAGGAACAGGAACCTCATCCGGTCCCACACTAAAGCTGCGGCTCAATTCCGACAGGGGATGGCCTTTACAGGAAATATTAAAAGCTTTATACCAACCAAAAGGAGCACGAGTTACTTGACATTCCCTACTAAGAATTTTTTCTGCTTCTTTCATCACCTCTTCTGCCCTCTTTGGACTGGCTAAACTAGAGCTAAGATGAGCATAAGGATAGAGAACAATGCGACTGATCTTAATCTGAGCAGCAATTTCATTAATTTCCTGAACATAACGCTGAATTACGCTTTTAAGGTCCTCTTCATCCCTCTTTTCCACCGCAGTAAAAACTACCAAACATTCTTCCACTCTCTTCTTGGTTCCTGCTTTAACTTCTTCTGCCTCTTTGAGGGCCTTCTTCTTTGCTTCAAATTCAATAAAGTCAGCGTGTATGGTTAAGATTTTCATGGGAGCAACCTCTTGTGGATGTTTTTATGTGAGTTTGATTAATTAGGAGGAATTATTCTAGGGTTATTTAAATATGTTTGTGGATAGTTTTAACGACTAAGTTTTAACATACTGTTCTATCTTAAACAGAAACAAAGATACGGGAATGATATTTCTCTCGGGGGTGTAAGTATCTTTGCTTAAGATAATCGGCCGGAAGCTCTTGATGCCAGAAAGCTCAACTTGGTTTCGATACTTTATTTCAATGGGAGTTACTATCCCCCAAATCCAATTCCAAGCACTGGAAGTATTAATTGAGTATTCTGATCAAAAGAAGTTTAGTGAGATGGCATAACGCATTTGCCTTTCCATCCCACTTTCCAAACCGCAACCTACTTAAATCCCAAATATATTCTTCAGGCTGATGGTAGTAAAAAGAGTGATTAAAGAGTTTTCCCCGCATAAGAAAGACAGCATTATAGTATTCGGAGCTCATTCTGATGATTTTGTTATCGGTGCCGGTGGAACCATAGCTAATTATGTAAAAGAAGGAAAGAAAGTAATATCTATAGTGTTCTCTTATGGAGAGAAATCTCATCCCTGGCTCAAACCCGAAGTGATCAAAAGAACTCGCTCACGAGAAGCTTTTGATGCAGGGAATATCATGAACTGTAGAATGTATATGTTCAATTTAGAAGAACTGAAGTTCTACGAGAGCTACAAACAAAAAAACATCGAACCGGAACTGCTTAAGTTAATGGAACACGAGAGACCTTCCAAAGTATTTACCCACAGTCAGGAAGATCCTCACCCAGATCATCAGGCAGCAAACAGGATTACTCTAGAACTATGGAAAAAGTTAACTTTTACTCCCAAACCGGAAGTATACACTTATTCGGTATGGAACCCGGTCTCATTCCATACTATTTATCCAGCATTATACATAAATATCACTAAGTCATTTTCAGCTAAATTAAAAGCGTTGAAGGCTTTCCGCAGCCAACAGATACAAATAGCCTATCCTGTTTTGCTACTAATGTTCCGAGCAATAAAGGATGGGTTTAAGATAGGAGCATTATTCGGAGAAAAATTTTTTAGGATAAAGTAAAAATGGAAAACTCCGACCTCAAACCAAAATTATTGATTGTAACTGATACCTACTATCCAAAGGTTGATGGCACACTTAAATTTATAGAAGAGTTCATTAAAAGAGCTGATCAAGATTTTGAAATAAGTTTATTAGTTCCCTATTTAGGTATAAAAAAGAGTATTGGTAACCAGGTAAATATCACCTATCTGGACATCTCTAATCTATGGCACATTTCAGACTACCCCAGTATAAAACTTTCTTCTTCCAATCTTAAAAAAATTAAGAACGTAATCAAAGAAGCAGATATTGTATTCATACAAGGACCAGCACTAGCAAGTTACTTGGGAATTTATTACAGCCACAGGTATCATAAGAAAACCATTTTATATACTCATACTATTGCTTGGGAACTGTTTGAAAAATTCTTCCCAGAACTGCTTAAAAAACTGTTTTCTGGGCTCATCAGAAAAATATCCATATTTATATATAACCGCTGTGACGAGATTCTGATCCCATACCATGACCTTAAATTACAGCTGTCCGAGCAAGGGATTAAAACCGAAATGGTCATCGCTAGGTTGGGAGTGGATACCGAAAAGTTCTCTCCCCTCCTAGAAAAGAATCTCGCCAAGCTAAAATTGGGAATTAGCCCGGAAAAGATGG
>JACRPJ010000066.1 GCA_016213985.1 Candidatus Woesearchaeota archaeon | reverse complement strand
GCAATTGAACTTATTGACAAATACCTGCCTAACCCCAAAGCGATTACTGAGGATATTGGAGAAAGCAAAGAGCTAACGGAAAGTGAATCGTTATTTGAAGAAGGCACTGGCTTTTCCCCCTCCATCGGCACTACCAACGTAGGGATAAACAAGCATCAGGAACAATTTCCTAAATAATTCTGGAAGCCTGCAGCAGAAATCGAGTTTTTCGAATAAATTGGTAGGGATAAGGCCAAAAATGTTGCCAACTCTGCTTAGCATCTGCTTGCACGAAAGTGAGTTGCTTTTTCATCGAGAAATAGTGCGATAGTTGGACAATTACGTAGCGAGAAAAAGACGAGTTTGGCGGCGCAAGGTAACTTTTCAATAGCACCTCACACCAGAAACATTTAAAAATAACCCTTAATTTAAGCATAAACATAGCCGACGGCTATCCGCAGTAGGATGGCACAAAGCTGCATGAGGCTAAAAAAAATTGCAGGCAAGAATTTATTGTTCTTAGTCTGTTAAAACTAAACGAGAAAAATTAAACCCAAATCCAAAATGAGCGCAGAACAACAAGAAGTATTGTTGATTGATTCCAACGAATATCTAAAATCTGGGATTCATATCGGAACTAAATTCAAAACCAAGTACATGGAAAACTTTATCTACAAAACCCGGCCAGATGGGTTAAGTGTTCTGAACCTAAAGAAAATCGATGAACGCATTGGCTTGGCCGCAAACATGCTCTCTCAATATAATCCAGAGGAAATCATCATTATAAGCCGAAGAGAAAATGGCTGGAAAGCATTAAAGTTGTTGAACAAGTTAACCGGTATCCGGGTCATAACTGGGAGATATCCACCGGGAATAATGACTAACACTAATTTAGATACTTTTACCGAGCCAAAGATAATCTTTGTATGCGACCCTTGGCCAGATAAAAATGCAGTAGATGATGCTGCTATAACAGGTATTCCCGTAATTGCTTTGTGCGATACTAACAATCAATCCAATCGTTTGGACTTGGTTGTTCCCTGCAATAACAAAGGCAAGAAATCGGTGGGATTAGTATTCTATTTGATTACTAGGGAATATTTGAAAAAGAAAGGCATTCTTGCCAGCAATGAGGAGTTGAAAGAAAAGCCAGAAGATTTCATGGAAGAGTAAAATCTTCTTTTTCATAACTTTTTTAAACGTTTTTTATAATTTTGAGTTTAATGAGTAGAAAATTGTTTGGCACGGACGGAATAAGAGGTAAAGCGAATATCTATCCTATGACTACGGATGTCGCTTTAAGAATAGGCCAGGCAACCGGATTGATTTTTAAGAATGAGGGAAAGAAAAGCAAAATAATTCTGGGAAAAGATACCCGCCTTAGCGGCTATATGATTGAATCAGCATTAGCCGCAGGTTTATTATCGACAGGAGTAGAAGTTTATTTTGTTGGGCCCATGCCCACTCCGGCTATTGCTCACATTACTAAATCTTTTGCTGCCGATGCTGGAATTGTTATTTCTGCTTCTCATAATCCTTACGAAGATAATGGAATAAAGTTTTTTGATGGAGAAGGATTCAAGCTGCCGGACGAGTTAGAAGAAAAAATTGAACAGCTGGCTTTATCCGAAATCAATACTGAAAAGATTGTCGGGGATAAAATCGGAAAAGCTCACCGCATTGATGATGCCCGGGGAAGATATATTGAGTTTGCTAAAAGTTCCATTGGTAATCTAAGCTTAAAAGGGCTTAAAATCGTGCTGGATTGCGCCAATGGAGCGGCTTATCATATCACCAAACATATCCTCGGGGAATTGGGCGCAGAGGTGGTTCTAAAAAACGTTAATCCTAATGGAAAAAATATTAACGAGCACTGCGGGGCTCTTTTTCCTGAATTATTAAAAGAAGATGTGCTGCGGGAAAAAGCCGATTTAGGCATAGCTCTAGACGGGGATGCAGACCGGCTGATAGTAATTGATGAACGTGGAGAGGTTGTGGACGGAGATTCTCTGATGGCCATTTCTGCTCTGGAAATGATGAAAAAAGGAGAATTGAAACAGAACACCTTGGTAGTTACCGAATATAGCAATTTTGGCCTAGTTAAAACCATAGAAGAGGCGGGAGGAAAAGTAGTATTGGTAAAAAGCGGGGATCGCTATGTGATTGAAGAGATGAGGAGAAGCGGCTATAATTTCGGCGGGGAGCAGTCTGGACACCTTATCTTTTTGAATTGTTCTACTACCGGAGATGGAACCATCTCTGCACTGCAGATTTTAAAAATTATGAAAACGACGGGAAAAAAATTATCCGAATTATGCACGATTATGAAGAAATATCCTCAGATTCTTCTAAATGTAGAGGTAAAAGAGAAGAGAAAAATAGAAGAGATGCCCGAAGTGGAAAAGAAGATTAAAGAGATAGAGCATAAACTAAAAAATGAAGGGAGAGCGTTGATACGCTATTCCGGCACTCAGAATATGCTAAGAATAATGCTAGAAGGGAAAGATGAAGCCCAAATTAAAGAATATGCACAGGAAATTGCCGAAGTAGTAAAAAGTAATATCGGAGTAAAACGATGAAAGAGTTAGATTTTTACTTTGAGGATGGAGAAGCTTGTCCATGCCGGGAAGCTTTTGAAGCTGTTGAACCCTGGGAAGCGTTGAAGAATAAAAGCACATTGCTTAAATTTTCTCAGAGTACTATCGAAGGAGAGGTTCATCAGAGTGTCATCATCTCTGGCCCGGTTAAGATTGGAACAGGTACAGTAATAAGCCCTTACGTAGTAATTGAAGGGCCAGTAATGATTGGGAAAGATTGTACTATTCGCCCTTTCACATTGATTCGTCCAGGAACAATTATCGGGGATGGCTGTGTGATTGGCAATGGCAGCGAAATTAAAAATGCCATTGTTTTTAACGAAGCTAAGATTGCCTCTCAAACTTTTGTGGGAGACTCTATTCTCGGGAAAGGGGTTAGAGTTGGCTCCGGAACCATACTGGCTAATCGAAGGTTTGATCAAAAGGAGATCCATGTTACTTTGAAAGGAAAAAAAATCAGTGTGGGTAGCGATAAGTTTGGGGCAGTAATTGGGGATTATGTTCGTTTGGGAGCTAATTGTGTAACTATGCCCGGAACAATAATTGGTAAGCATACCTGGGTAGTGCCCGGAGCTTGCTTAAACGGGTTCTACGAAAAAGAAAAATTGATTAAAATGCAAGCTAATTTCGAAATTGTGGATAAAGAAAGACAGGTTCTCTCTCACCTGGATAAAGAAGGGAAAGTGTAATGCAAGCAATCATCCTAGCGGCAGGAAGAGGAACCAGAATAGGAGAGGGAGATGGTTCTTCTTTACCTAAAGTGATGTATAAAATCCAAGAGATTCCTATGATTCAGTATAGTGTGGATAACCTCCGTGCTGCAGGCGTACGAGAGGTTATTGTGGTGGTAGGATACAAAAGAGAGATGGTCCAGAATTATTTAGGAAATT
>JACRPJ010000065.1 GCA_016213985.1 Candidatus Woesearchaeota archaeon | reverse complement strand
AAAAGAGAGACTTTCTTTTTGAGCGTGGGAGTGGATGCGGAAGTAATACAATTGTCCAAAGAGCGGACTTTAAGCGGTTTTTTTGATTATGTTAAGGGTTCATGGAAGGCGGTATGGCGAGCCCGTGCGGATTACGATTTTAACCTTACCATGGATGGGAAGGAGCTTCGCTGGGAGAATTGTGTAACGGTTACTCTGGGAAAAGTGCCCTACTATGGATATAATTTCAGGTCGATAGTCCATTCTCACCCCGACGACGGGAAAGTATATGGAGAAGGAGTAGTAAATAAACATTCACCTCTCTTAAACAAATGGTTACGGCTCTGGTGTTTAGTATTAACTTCTTTAGGGCTGGAATATCCTCCTTTGTTTCCTTTGTGTGGGAAGCAAATCATCATTAGAAGCGAAGTACCTTTTCCTATTCAGGCCGGCGGAGATTTCCTGGGCTATAGTCAATATCTGAAAGTAAGAGTGAAGAGAAAGCAGAAAGTGCTGGTGATTTGACATTGTAATCACTTCTTAGTTATTTCTTCATCGAAAGTAATCTCATTTCTTCTAGTTCTAGCTCTGACAAAAAATTTTATAAAGCAGGTTCTAATAGGTATTCTGATAATGGCGGCTGTCGTATAAACGGGCAGACTTTGCTCGGTGCAGCGGTTAGTATCGAGGTCTGTGGAGATTATCTGCAGCAAACCTTGAGAGAGGGTTCGACTCCCTCCAGCCGCCCTCTTTTCTTTAATACTGTTCATCATTGATTCTTACCCGGATTTAAGTGCAGAGACGTTGAGAGTAAAGCTGCGAGGAAATTGTTCCAGAGAAAATTGTTTATACCCAGAGGTTTGCCTAGGTGGATGCCACAGTACAGCTTATCTATTTGCTCAATTCAGGGGAGAGCAAGAACCGTTATATGCAGGTGTAGACCTGTGTTTAACTAAAGTATATGAAAATTTATATAAATCTAAAAGAATTTCAAGAGATAATCAAAATGGAAATGCAACTGGCTAAAGGGGTTCGCGATATTCTCCCAAAAGAAAAAATCGTGATGAACAGAGTTTTGGATACACTTAGACAAGCCTTTGAGCTTTACGGCTTTGTTCCTTTGGAAACCCCCATCATAGAACGCTGGGAAACGCTTACAGCTAAAGGAGGAGTAGGAGAGGAGAGTGATGCTCTCAAAGAGACTTTTAAGCTGAAAGACCAAGGAAACCGCGACTTGGCGTTAAGATTTGACTTAACTGTTCCTTTAGCCCGCTATGTGGCCATTAATCCCCAGCTTAAGCTGCCTTTCAAACGCTATGAAATGGGTCCAGTATTCCGTGACGGACCGATTAAATTGGGGCGCTATCGCCAATTCTGGCAGTGTGACATTGACACCATTGGGGTGAAAGGAATGCTAGCAGAAGCCGAACTCTTAGCTTTAGTGCAAAATGCCTTCCAGAAATTGGGTGTGGACATTCTCATTAAAGTAAACAATCGCAAGCTACTCAATGGAATCCTAGAACAATGTGGAATAAAGAAGAAAGAATCTGCAATTGTGACCATAGATAAGTTAGAAAAAATCGGTGCAAAAGGAGTCACAGAGGAATTGCTGCAGCGCGGCTACGGAAGTGAGCAGATAGAAAAGGTTTTGAGATTGTTGAGAGAAAAAAGAACGCTAAAAGAATTGAAGAAAGAAGTTAATTATGAAGAGGGAAAGCAAGGTTTGGGAGAGCTGGAAGAATTATTTGGCTATCTGAAAACCATGAAAGTTAAGTGTGTTGAATTTGAAGCTTCTCTTGCTCGGGGATTAGGATATTACACTGGAACAGTGTTTGAAGTGTTTGCAGTAGGCAGCTCGGTCATCTCTTCGATTGCGGGAGGGGGACGCTATGACCAGATGGTGGGCAAGTTTGCCGGAGGAAATAGAGAGATTCCTGCCGTGGGGGTAGCATTGGGGTTATCTACTATTCTGGATGTAATAAAAGCTAAGCGGGAGTTCAAAGAGAAATCCCTAGCGAATGCTTATGTGATTCCCATCCAGACGGTAAAAGAATCACTGCGATTAGTGCAGAAATTGCGCCAGAAAGGCATTAATGCGGACATGGACTTAAATGGAAAAAGTATAGGGAAGAATTTAGAGTATGCTTCGGCGTTAGGGATTCCATATTGTATTATTTTAGGCGGGGATGAAGTCAAGCAGAGGAAGGTGTTGTTAAGGAACATGCAAACAGGGAAGCAGGAGTTGTTAGGCATCATAGGGGTAATCCGGAGATTGAAGAAGAAATGACTCCCCATACCAAACTAAAACTGGCAGGTTTGTTCTTCGGCGCAGTGTTAGTGCTAAATTTAGTTTTAGTGGCTTTTAGAGTTACAGACTGGCTTACTTTCTGGATAGTACTTATTATTGTAGCTGCTGTCGCCTATATAGGAATACCTGTTCTAAAATCGTATGACCGAATTTGAAGAGAGAGCTAAGCACGAAATTTCCGCTAAAGAAATCGATAAGAGGTTGCCTAATAAAGCATAATTAGATATATCTCTTTTCTATCATAATAATCTTTATTAACCCTTGTGCTTGCTTTAACCTCCGTGTCTAGCATAATTTTTCTTGGAACAGCCGGAGGAAATGCGGTAAGCAAACAAATCCAGTCTGCCGGTGGAATAATCCTACAAATAGGAGAGCTGCAATTCCATCTCGATCCTGGTCCGGGAGCACTAAGCAAAGCCAAAGAGTATGGAATCAATTTAAACCGGAATACCGTTGTTCTGGTTTCGCACAATCATATTAATCATTGCAGCGAGCTTAACCCCATACTTGATGCCATGACTCATAGCGGAATCGACCATAGGGGAATGGTCCTAGCCAGTAAATCGGTGATTCTGGGCCATGAAGAGATGGCTCCAGCATTAACCAAACATCATATCACCATGCCCGAGAAAGTAATTCCTATGGAAAAGAACCATAAAGTAGGAATTGAACTGGTGGAAATCCATGCCCTTATGGCAGAGCATACCGATCCTACCGCCCTTGGGTTTAAGTTTCTCTGCCCCAGCTTCACCCTAAGTTATACCGGAGACACCAACATAACTCCCCAACTACTACAGGACTTAGCCGGAACAGATATTCTGATCCTAAACGTTCCTTTTCCCGGAAATAAAGCAGCGGGAATGAATTTGGATACGAAAGCAGCAGTTAAAGCGGTGGCTTTTGTAAAACCAAAAGTCGCTATATTGACTCATTTTGGCTTGGAAATGTTCAAAGCAGGAATCATAGAAGAAGCTCGAGAAGTACAACGAATGACAGAGGTGCCTACCATAGCGGCAAAAGATGGTTTGTTGGTCTATCCGGAAAGCTATCTTCATAAAAACCCGGTGAAAGGGTTTTAAACGAGGTGTTAAACATGGATATCACTCAATTAATTAAAGAGTTTCGCACCGAAAAGGAAAGATATCCCAAGCTCAACCCCGCTGGTATCCTCTTCTCACATCTTAAGGAGTTAACAGATCGGAAAGTTCAAGAATTCTATGCCCGCATCGGAAAAGAAAGTAATCCCTACAGTTTATATACCACAGTAGAAGAGATCAAGCACTTAGGGCAAACCTATCAGATTATTTCCAGTGCGGTTGATAACGAATTTATACAAAGCTAAAGAAGAAAATTAATTAGCCATGCCACTCCCAGGCCTAGAAAACATCCTGCAGAAATAAATGGCATAGCAGGGTAGAATTTCTTTTCCTTTGCAACAAATAATAATACCCCCAATCCTAACATTGCAAAGAAAGGAATGATCAAACTCTGCCATAACCCCCACTGCTTTAATACTACCCCGGCAAATAACAACGGAAAACCAATATCCCCGCCACCGAGAATTGCGGTTCTTACCCGCTGGACTGGCTGGCCATGCTCTTTATGAGCTCTCTTCTTCAGCGAATAAGGAATCAATAACCCTGCAAATACCTTTGACTTAGCCTGCGACTGCGCTAAGGTAATCATGTGTTTAGACTTCCATACTGCATAAGCGTCGTAGCCGGAGACCAAGAGTAGCAAAATGGCTATCGACCATAAATTAAACATCGGAACAAAAATAGCGGCTAATCCCCCATATATAAACAACTCGCTGAGGTTTTGCACCCAGAAATTGGGCCAGAAAATCCTCCAGATAGATAATAATAAAGCAATGAACAGGGCAATTTTTAGAGAAATAAATGCATTGAAGGAGATGGTTAAAGTGAGGAAAATGGCAATCAAAAACCATATCTTCCACACCCAGTCCAACTGATATTTAATCAATACCAGCATAAGCACCGTTCCAATCAATATTACTACCATGATAGGAATGTATGAAAATTGCTCATTTATCTGCGGTCTTTCCCCAATAGGCAATTGCTTAAATTCCGTCTTTCCAGTTTCGCTGCTTTTCTGGACATCGACATATTCATACAAGACCACAATACCGATAAGCTGGACCAGCAGAAAACTCATCAAAAGGACAATAATAATTTTTAAAGTGTGTTTCATAAGTAAACTAAATAAACTAGGTATATATAATTAACTGAGAGAGATTCCAGTAAAACTCTGCTGTACTTTTTCCGCTTTGTTCTTCTGTACAAACTCCTTAAACAGCGGTACTTTAACCGGTACGGCAAACTTGGTGAATATCGAAGTTACTAAAGCTTCTCCCTTATCCAAAGCAGCAATATTACGGCTGTCCTGAGATAAATCCTGAGGAGAAGACTCAATTACTGCTTGTCTTTCAGAACTCATTTCCAAGCCCAAAATTATTTTGGTATTTATATTAGCAAGGATATTCTTAGGAATCTCTGAGGGTAATTGAGTGATAGCAATCAGCCCTACCTTAAATTTTCTTCCTTCCCGGGCAATGGTTTCAAAGATATTAGAACCCTGCTCCAAGACATTCTTTCCCAAAACGCGGGGAGCTTCTTCCAAGACAATAGAAACCACTGGTTTTTCGTCAAGAATACCGGTACGTTTGTAATATTTATAATGCTCCAGAATCTCCGTGGTGATCATGCCTCCGATGAGGATTTCAATCGCCCCGGAGAAATAACTAGTATCAATAATTACTATCTTACCATGTTCCAAGTCCAAGCAGATTTCGTTTAGGATATTTTCTCCGGCAATATCATCAAAAACTCCCTGGCAGTATACTCTGCCATTTTCTATCTCTAATCCCAGCAGGGAGACTAATTTTCTTTTTACTACGGCAATGGTATCTTCGTGAAAAGTTACCCCCTGAATCTGCTTCTCTGCTAAAATGTTATAAATCCAGCTACTTTCGAACTTTTTGTGATAGGCATATAACATCTGCCGCTGTGGGTCGCTCAAAGTAATTACTCCCTGAAAATGCTCCGGTTTCAGCAGCTTTAAATTTACTTTCAGGCTTCCTGCTCCCGGCGGAGGGCTATGCGGAGTATAGTAGCTCACTTTATGCCGTTGGGAATGATCTTTTAGTCCCAAGCCCACTCTTCCATAATATTCATCGTGAGGATCGAGGATGAGCATGCCGGCATAATCTTTCCCTACGATATCCCATAAGATGCAGGACATCAAATTCGATTTGCCTTTGCCGGTTGAGGCAGGAATTAGTACATGATTTCTTAATACCTCTTTTCCTGGAAGGAATAAGTCGGCGTCCATCTCTTTGCTGCCGCTTCTGAGCTTTCCCAAAAACAAAGGGTTTGCGGGAGTAGTAATAAAGAAAAGATCTTCTTTCTGGATCGCCCGGACTTTGGTAAAAAAAGTAGGCAACTTTTTGCAGCTTTTGCTGAGTTGGTTTTTGGAGATGTTAAGTACGGGCTTGAGAAAAGCTAACTGATAGTTCCTTAATGCTTCGTCCATAAGCTGGAAATTTCCCTCTTCCAGATTTATTCCGGAGACCATCTCCAGATTCTGGGGAGAAATCTGGCTGCCGTAAGTCAAATCATAGACCTGAAGCAGAACGCTTTCATCATGGTCGTCAATGACTAATAATTCACCCAATTCTACTGATTCATTAGCCTTAACGCGCATTACAATCTTGCCGAAATCTCCAGAGACAACTTGGCCTTTGAGCATGAAATTTAAAGAGGTAAGTAGTTTTTAAGGATTTAGGTAATAGAAGAGATAAAAGGATTATTATGAAAAATTTAATTCCCTAACAAAAACGTTTATAAATAAACTTCATTCCCAAGCAGGCTATGGAAGGGATATTAAGTCATTTTCGGCAAGGAAGGCATCATCAGAACCTTAAGCAAATGATTATGAAAGTTGGAGACTCTGCCGAAGAGGCTAACAAAGTTATCGGCAAGAGCGTCAGCTGGACTTCTCCTACTGGAAAAGTAATCAAAGGCAAGATCACCCAACTGCATGGCCGAACCGGCAGCGTAAGGGTATTATTCTTGGAAAAAGGATTGCCTGGACAGACGCTAGGAAAGAA
The DNA here is from genome assembly GCA_016213985.1 of Candidatus Woesearchaeota archaeon. GTDB lineage: Archaea > Nanobdellota > Nanobdellia > Woesearchaeales > GW2011-AR9 > JACRPH01. Next base: position 3,004 of record JACRPJ010000065.1, on the reverse strand, counting down.
AATCAAGATTGAATAAAACGCTTTCTAGCTACTTAGGGAGCACAAGGTGGCACTGTAGCAGCATCCTTATCTATAAAATCATCGATGGCGTTTATTAATATCCCACATCCGCCTTTCATCTTGCCTATCTGTATCCTAACATTCTGCTTTTTGGTATCCCAATTTGGATCAGTAGGACTGGCAGGCATATTTTTCTTTATGTCAGCAACAGTATGTGCTAACATGGCCGCAGCATTATTCTGCATATTTTCAATCAGAATTCTTTTATCCCCTTTAGAATGTGACTTAGCGGTCCGAAATTGTCTAATGGCCGAACGCAGGTTATCCTCAATCTGGCGTAAGTGTCTGGTAGCATCATTCAAAGCCGTAGGGGGAGGCTCATTAAAAGCATCGTACAGATGCTCGGCGTGCTCTTCTGCTGTTATAATAAAGCCTTTTGCTGGCTGCAATAATCTGGCACGAGCTCGGACTTCTTTTTCTTTCTTTAATCGCTCCTGCCCTCGGACTTCTTTATCTTTCACCTTTTGGTATTTGTCTTTGATCCATCCTCTGACCCGCTCGCTCCTGTCCTGTTCTTCCTCTTTAGAACCAGTTCCTATTACCAGCCGGATTATATAATAAACAATGCCTATACCTACAAAGAAAAGAGCATAATCAATAAATTCGCTAACCATCCCTGCTACTGGGCTCCATTCCATTATCATCTCATACTAACCTCGTTACATGATAACTCATCGCGCTTAGAATCCAAAAGAGCAAGACGCATAAGATTAATTTCAAAAAATAAGTCCCCCGAGTATCTGTTCCTCCGATCGGCCAAACCCACAAGAAATATGCTCCTCCAATAACCGGGACTCCAATTAGGATTAAAGCGACCGCAGTAGCCCAGCCAGTTCCTACCGCTAGAATAACTGAAGCGGGAAGAAATACTGCTACCATAATCGCTAAAATGGCAGAAATGACCATGGCATGATTGCGCTTGAAGAAACTGAGGGGAGCCCTTCCGGTATTGCCGGAACCACCTTCGCCAAAAACAGTAATCACCGCAAAAAAGATGGTAAAAGTAAGTATCGCTAATAACAAGCGAGTAAATCCGACGACCACATTGGCATCGGAAACGCCTAAGAAGCTTAAATTGCCGATAGATAATATCTTATTCCAGACGTTGCTGAAAGTAGTGCCGAGATCCGCCAAAGCGAAAGGTATAGTTAATAAGGTTAATACAGAAAAGATAATGCTCTTTGAGTAGAGTTTCATGTTAACCCGACGAAATTACTTCGCTTCTCCTTCCAAAGCTTTCTCGTAAGTGATTAGACCTGTGATTAATTTATAGACCTCTTTTTCTGCCGCTACTGCAGCACCGATAGCAGTTGCATCTTTTTTGCTAAGAATCTTTTCCAAATTATTGTCAATTTCTTTATGCTTAGCTAGAATATCGTTACGCAAAGCATCTAATTTAGTTACATTTAATTTATCCAGTTTACCGCCCAAATCTCCCATCTGGGATAACAGTTTTTCCATCCTCCGGGTAAGTCTGTTCACTCGTCCATTTAATAGTTTCTTGCATTTTTTAGCCAATTTTTCAGTTTTAGCCAGTTTCCCAACTTCAACTAATCCGTGGTTATCGATTTCATTCTGCAATAATTCCAATTCCGCCAATAGTTTCTTTTCAGCGATAAGACCTGATAACAATTTCTTTTCCGAACCGTAAACTACTTTCCTGAAATCTTCCCAAGTCTGACGGGCATCTCCAACAATTCCCCGCCCCCCTAACTTAGTGAACGGCTCTTTCAGTTTCTCTCCAACCGCACGATAGATTTCCAGAGATAATAAACTGCCGCCGGCACTAATACTAAATTAGACCAAGGAGTAATTTCAGACAGAAACTGTGCAAACGCTTCTAAAGCCATTTTTTCATTTCACCTTTTATGGGATACTTGACATTCCCCCGAGTATTCCTGCCCAATGACTTATTTGGGCAAACAGATAAATTAGTAAACATATTCCTAAAAACTTAGCAAAAGCCCAGCCGCGGCTCGGCGTAGGAGTTCCAAACAACAGCCAGCCTACTCCTAACAACGGCGCCCCTAAGATAAGGAAAGCAAATATTGTAGTATAAGTCTCTCCGAGCATCATCAACACTGACGCCGGAAAAAATATGGAAGTCATTATCGTGAGAATAATGCAGATTGTAATCGCAATATTGCGGGAGATTCCCGGAATTACTGCGGATGCCGCAAAGAGCAAGGAGAAAACCAATACTCCTATTAATATTCTTAAAAAACCGATTAAATGATTATCTACGCTTGTTCCAAATAAGAAAGATAGGCTGCCCCAATCTAAAATCGTGTTCCACGCATTTTTAATAGAAGTGCCCATTCCCGGAGCTTGGGCAAGAGCGGAAGAAACAAATAACAGGCCAATCACCACTAATAGGAAAAATAATCCTTTTTTCATTAACTTCGGCACCTCTTATTATAATGATTAAGGATAAAAGATTATTCTATTTAAATCTTTCTCCTCTAGAGAAATAGAAAACACCATGAGTTTTTGGATAAACGTGTCGTTTTCTAACGCTCAAAAATTTAACAAATTTTTGGCGTGCCGGAAATATCGTTGTATTTCTGTGCATAGTAAATGTCATGGCGTTCTGTTCCAGAACTTTTGTCATTTACTAAACAGAGGTTTGACCCGCTATTATTCCAAAATAAAGCCACGTCTACAGTATATACGTTGTTTCTTGAAAACATTTATAAAACTGCTCTGCTCCAGCAAAATGATGAGCGAATCCAACATCTGGACCGAAAAGTACCGCCCCAGCACATTCGAAGAAATTAAAGGACAGAAGGAGATAGTAGAAAAAATAAAAGCCTTCGTGCAAACCAAGAATATGCCCCACCTGCTCTTCTCCGGTCCAGCAGGGGTAGGAAAGACCACTCTCTCACTGATAATTGCTAAGCAATTGTTTGGAGAAAATTGGAGACAGAATTTTCAAGAAACCAAT
>JACRPJ010000054.1 GCA_016213985.1 Candidatus Woesearchaeota archaeon | reverse complement strand
CCGGGATATTAAGGCCGGAAGTAGTGGTTCCTCTGCTGGGAAAGGAGATTCCAGTATTAGCGTGGGGACCTGGATTTGATCGTATAATTTTGGATTATTATCATATCAATGATATCCGGGATTTGTATAAGAATGATTTAAAGCTTTCTAGAGAAGCAAAGATGTGGCTGAAATAAAATGGCAACTGCTTTAGAGATTGCGGAATTTCTGGATAAAGAATTAGACATAAATGGAATTGAAGACAACTCCAGCAACGGCTTGCAGGTGGAGAATACTGGAAAAATAAAGAAAATAGGATTCGCGGTAGATGCTTGCTTGGAAACATTTCAGCAGGCAGTAGAAGCTGGATGCCAAATGCTCATCGTACATCATGGGCTATTCTGGAACAAAGGGAAGTTTTACCTGAACGGAATCAGTTATAACAAAATAAAATTCCTCATGGAAAATAATTTAGCTTTGTATGCTGCACATCTTCCGTTAGATAAGCATCAGACTTACGGGAATAATATTCAGCTGGCCAAGTTGTTAGGATTGGAGAACATCACTGCTTTTGGTGAGCATCACGAAACCTCCATAGGATTTCTTGGAGAGAAAACTACTTCCTTAAGAGAAGTCAAGAAGCTTCTGGAAAAGAATAAAATCCAAACGTTAACACTTCCATTCGGAAAAGAAAAAATCCGCACGGTTGCCATTATTTCTGGAGGAGCTGCTGGTGAGGTGGGAGAAGCCATCCAGAAAAAAGCAGATTTATACATTACGGGGGAACCTTTGCATCACGTTTATCACCAAGCCAAAGAAGCCGGCATCAACGTAATCTTCGGCGGACATTACGAAACTGAAGTATGGGGAGTAAAAGCATTAATGCCGGTGCTCAAAGACAAGTTTAAAATAAAAGTAGAGTTTATTGACTGCTGGAAAAAATTGATGAACATACTTTAGAAGTGGAAATATTCCCTTCCCGTCCCGATATGCTCTCGGAGCAAGGCTTTTGTCGCGCTTTAAGCAGCTTTATGGGGTTAAAGACCGGGTTGCGTAATTATCTAGTTAGAAAGAGTGGCTACAAAGTGGTAATTGAGGAGTCAGTTAAAGGGGTGCGTCCATTTACTGCTTGTGCTATCGTCAAGAACCTCAAGTTTGACGAGGATAAAATAAAAGAAATAATCCAATTACAGGAGAAGCTGCATCTGACTTATGGAAGGAATCGCAAGAAAGCGGCGAGTGGGATTTACCCCATGGAAAAGATCTCTTTTCCCATTACTTTCAAAGCAGAGAAACCGGAAAAGATTTCCTTCGTTCCCCTAGAATCTACTCGTTCCCTGACCGGTATGCAAATCATTTCCCAGCACAAGGCCGGAAGAGAATACGGACATCTCCTGGAAGGGAAAAATAAATTCCCTATTTTTATTGATGCTAAAGGAGAGGTATTAAGCATGCCCCCCGTGATTAACTCCGAGCTGACCGGAAAAGTGACCGCTCAAACCCAAGAGATATTTATTGAATGTTCTGGTTTTGATTATGATACTCAGGAGATTTGTCTTAACATCATCGTTACTTCGTTAGCGGAGATGGGTGGGGAGGTTTATTCATTAGAGCTTATTTATCCGAAAGAAAAGAAAATTAGTCCAAACTTAATTCCACGAAGGATGAAACTAGACTTAGCTTACATTAATAGAAGATTAGGATTGCAGTTGAAAGAAAAAGAAGCCAGGGAATTGTTAGCGAAGATGGGTTTAGGTTACGAGAAAGGCGGCGTATTGATTCCTGCGTACCGTGCCGATATTTTACATCAAGTAGATTTAGCTGAAGATATTGCCATAGCTTACGGATATGAAAACTTTAAAGAGCAGATTCCCCAAGTAGCTACCCTCGGTGAAGAAGATGCATTAGAAAAATTCTTCCGAAAAGTGCGGGAAATTTTAATTGGTATGAAGCTGTTGGAAGTGAAGAACCTCCATTTAATGACCGAGGCAGAGATGAACACCAAAATGGTGCTTTCTGGCAAGATGATTACTTTGAAGAATGCATTGGGGGAATATAATTGCTTGCGTAATTCGTTGCTTACCTGCTTGATGAAGAACCTAAGCGAGAATATGCACAATGAGTATCCCCAGAACCTCTTTGAAATCGGTACAATATTTGAGGTTGATTCGAGTACTGAAACCGGGATAGGTGAGAAAGCGAAGCTGGGAATAGTGTTATGCTATGATAATGTTGATTTTACTCGGTTGAAGCAGGTATTAGATGCATTGGTACGCAATTTAGGTGTAGAGATAGTGGTTAAGGATTCCAAGCACCCCAGCTTTATTCCTGGAAGAGTAGGGGACATTATGCTCGGTAGACAAAAGATCGGAGTGATTGGAGAGCTGCATCCAGAGGTAATAGCCAATTGGGGATTAGTGATGCCCGTAGTAGGGCTAGAATTGGATTTGGAAGAAGTGTTTAAGGTAGTGAAAGGTTAAGTCTGGTATCTTGATTTTTAGTTATTCCTGTAGTGTTTTTAAGAATTACTATTTATTCTTAGGCTCTGCTTTATTTTTCTGTTTCTTCTGCCGCTTAACTCGCGGAGCAGCCTGTTTCGGAGTAGTATCCATTATTTTTATTCCTAGTTTCTGGAAAGCTTCCTTAACCTCTTCATGGCTGGCTTTTTCTTTAATCTCAATCATTTGATTTGAAGGTTCCAGATGTTTTAGGTTAACTTTCTTCCGGCGAGTCTCACCATCTACCAGAACGTAAGTGTTATCTAATTGTTCTACTACTACACATTTCTTTCCGGCATCTCTTCCAGCAATTTTCAAGCATGATCTTCCCACTTCAAATAGTACCATTTTATTCCCTCGCTCTCTGCTGCAGCAGTTTTCTGGTACAGGCAGAACATAATACTCCGCCGTACGGACGCTGGGGTCTTTTCTTGGTTTTAGGCATATTTTGCATC
>JACRPJ010000053.1 GCA_016213985.1 Candidatus Woesearchaeota archaeon | reverse complement strand
TTCTAAAGATGAAGATAAATTAAATGAAATATTTTATCAAGCCAGTTATTTGTTAAAACCAAAAGGAATTTTATTGTTATTTTCCCAGAAAGGGCTTGATCTTTCTATTTCTAATAAATTTGAACTGCTTTCCGAAGAAAAAGTCCAACGGGGAGACAGCTTCTATAAAGTTTGGTTACTAAAAAAGAGGTAAAGCAACCAAATTATTTATATATCAAAAAGAATGTTTAAGCTAAAAGATGGTATACTATAAAGAGCTATGGACCAGAATCAAGAAAGATTACGGATTCAGCCTGCCGGAAATAAGTGGATTGGTGATAGCGGCGTTAGCAGTGGCATTTATCTTTTCTTTTCGGGACTGGGGAGAAGAGCAGTTTGATTTCCTCATCGGACTGCAACATTTGATCATCGCAATTGTGCTTGTAGCCGTAAGCTTATCCTTTCGCTTTTCCTGTCAAAAGGTATACGGCCTAGCAGAGGGATATAAAGCCGAGTTTAAAGTATGGTGGACAGGAATCATTATTTCCCTAATATTGGCATTTATTACTTTAGGAAAATTGCCTCTGGTATTGGTGGGGACCATGGCTATCTCATTCATGGTCAAGTTGAGACTGGGAGAATTCCGTTACGGGTTCTCTTACTGGACCAATGGAGTAATTGCACTGTGGGGGATTATAGGAAACCTAATTCTGGCTATTTTGTTTGCTATCGGGCTATATTTCTTCCCTCAGAGTTATCCATTTGATAAAGGGATGATGTTTAATATCATTATGGCTTGGTGCTCTTTACTTCCCCTTCCCCAACTGGACGGAATGAACATCTTCTTTGCTTCCCGAGGGCTGTATTACTTGAGTATATTCACAGTAGCGCTGGGATCAATATTATTGTTAAGCGGGACCAAGATCGGCCTGATCGTGGCAATTATAATCGGATTGATCGCAGGGGGAGTTTATATTCTAATTGGATCAGAAAAATAGGTGAACAAGATGGGAATAAAATGGGATGAAAGCTGGGCAGAAGCACTGGCATTGTTGTTTATGATAATTGGTTTTGTTAGCTCTCTATTGCTATTTAACCCGCTTTTGAGCTATCTTTCCGTAGCTTTAGCTGGATTCGTTGCTGGAAGAGTTTACTATGTCAAACGCTACACTGAACCCATTTTTCCATTCGTATTGATAATTGTCGGCTTTTTGATTGGGTATCTGATCGGGGGTTTCTGGGTGAATAGAATAGTGGTATTAGTCATTTTCATTACCATGCTAGTATTATCTTACTACCTCCACCTGAAAAAAATTTTGGTAATATTTAAAAGTGAGAGCTTCATTAAGTAGGTTATGGGGGACACATACAAAACAAAGAGTGTAGTAATAAGCAGAAAACCGGGAAAAGATAAAGACGGCTTATGGACTGCTTTCCTAGGTTTGTTTAATGAAAACAATCCCCACTTGAAGGCTAAAGACCCGGTTAAGGTTTTAGAATTTAAGAATATTGAAAAAGTTCGCATTTGGGAATTAAGAAACGTTTCTTATTACTTGATGGGGAACGACATTGTAATCAATAATCTGGTAGAACTAACCATTAACGTAGACAACCAAAACCACATAATTACTCTCAGCGGAACACAAGATCTTCCTGAACTGGATTGATACTACTCATTTAGCCTCTTATTATAGCTACTGGAGCACCAAAATCTTCTTAAGGAAATATTTTTCATCATGTTTATTAAACAACATTCATACCAAATTAACTGGAAGAGGTGTTAATATGACTAAAAAACAATTTATTACTTCGGAATCAGTTACTGAAGGGCATCCGGACAAGATTTGTGATCAAATTTCCGACGCGATACTAGATGCGTTAATCGCTCAAGATCCAGCATCACGAGTGGCGGTAGAAGCGTTCACTACTACGGGACTGGTGGTAGTGGGTGGGGAAGTTACTACTCATGGTTATGCTGATGTGCAGCAGATAGTCCGTCAGACGCTAAAAGAGATAGGTTATACTAATCCTAGCTATGGGATTGACTGTGAGGATGCTGGTGTTCTGGTAAGCATTCACGGACAGAGTCAGGATATTGCCCTGGGGGTAAATGAAGCCAACGAGCATGAGCAGGGTGCTGGTGATCAGGGAATGATGTACGGCTTTGCCTGCGATGAAACTCCTGAACTAATGCCACTACCCATTGTTCTCGCTCATCGGTTAACCCGACAACTAGCAGAGGTACGCAAGAGCGAAATCCTACCCTACCTTGGCCCAGATGGCAAATCACAAGTTTCGATAGAATATCAGGATGACCAGCCCGTGCGCGTAGAAGCAGTAGTTATTGCTGCTCAGCACCGTGAAAATATTCTTATAGAAAAGTTAAGAGCAGATATCCTAGAAAAAGTAATCAAGCCAATATGTGGACATCTGATGGATGGAAATACCAAAGTCCACATCAATGCCACGGGAAAATTTGTAATCGGCGGACCGCAAGGAGATACTGGACTAACCGGGAGAAAAATCATTGTGGATACCTATGGGGGAGTAGGCAGACATGGAGGAGGAGCATTTTCTGGTAAAGATCCCTCTAAGGTAGACCGCTCTGGCGCATATATGGCTAGATACATAGCAAAAAATATAGTCGCGGCAGGATTAGCGAAGAAATGCGAAGTACAACTTAGTTATGCCATTGGCGTAGCCCAGCCTACTTCCATAACCATCGACTGTTTTGGAACCAATAAGATTCCTGAAGATAAAATCCCTGAACTGATAAGAAAATACTTTAATCTCACGCCAAAGGGAATTATTAACTCATTAAAGCTGTTGCGGCCGATTTATAAACAGACGGCGGTATATGGGCATTTTGGAAGAAACGATGTTGATTTTACCTGGGAGAAAACCGACAAAGCAGAGATATTAAAGAAAGAAGCAGAGATGGAAGAGTAAGAAGACTATTGAAAAAATTATCCTAGGAAAAAAGCCTCATTGATGCAAAACAAAAACAAATCCTTAAACGAAAAAGTAATATTAGAAGCAAAAACCAATTTCTGATCTAGATGTTAGAATTTATCCTAGCAAACAGAAAACCTCGATTCTGGATACAATACCACCTAAAGGTGATACTTGACCAAAAAGTTTATATATAAGATACTATTCTTGAGTAACAAAACACCTCAAAACCACCTCTTTTCCCTAGTGAACCTTCCAAGGTTTGCTGGGGTTTTTATAATCATATAGAGAAATGCGTTAATTAGATGACATTGATAACGCATTTCTAATACAAGAAAGCTTCAGCTTTCTGTACAGAAAAGAAGTCGTTGCTTCTTTTCTAGTGTAGTCTAGTATAGATAAGTGCGATGATTAAGTTATACAATTTAGCACCTATCTATAAACAGCTAAAATATGGCGTTTTAAGAGCAAATTAAGTTAAATTTAGGGTTAAATGAGAGAGTTAGTGTTTTGAAGCGAATAATTTATAAAGTAAGTAATTCATTGACACTCAATGCCCGTTACGAGAGTACCTGTAAGAGCTTACGGCAACCACATGATAAAGCAAACGCTTTATCCGCAGGAGGAATCATTGTTCTTGCGCGCCAAGCGATGAGGCCGGGGGTTAGTACTACGGGCTTCAAATCCTACTCAACCAAGGAAAATAGAAACATCACAATCAGCAAGTTACCATAAATCGTCAATCTTAATAAAGACGATAGAAGTAGGTTTCTGTTTTTCTCGTGGGATAGAAAATAACATTAGATAAATCAACTGGCTGGGGGGAGCCGCCTGTATTCATCATGTTTAATTTATTTACTGCTAATAAAGTACTGAGGACCAACCTAAAGTGGTTCTTGCTGCTGGATATAGGCTGCTCTTTCTAGAACTATACAATTAGGAGGAAACAATGGCAAAAATAAGTCCAGTAGCGGCTAAATATATCATTCACTCTACAATTACCATCGATGGCGTAGTCGATCGCCCTGATGTAATCGGAGCAATTTTTGGACAGACCGAGGGGTTGTTGGGAAGCGATTTAGAGCTTAGAGAGCTGCAACGCAGTGGAAGAATAGGTCGGATCGAAGTAAGCGTTAACACTAGTTCTGGAAAAACTGCTGGTGAGATTATAATTCCCAGCAGCTTGGACAAGACCGAAACAGCAATTGTAGCTGCAGCACTGGAAATTATACAACGAATCGGCCCTTGTAATGCTAAGATCGAAGTTAAACGAATAGAAGATGTACGCATAAGCAAAAGACAATTTGTGATTGAACGAGCTAAAGAACTTTTAAAAGAATTAACCGAAGAAACTCTCCCCGATTCTCAGGAACTGGCTGATGAAGTAGCCCAATCAGTAAGGATGATGGAAGTTTCTGAGTACGGCAGAGAGAAACTTGCTGCCGGTCCGGACATAGACCTTAGTGATGAGATTATTATCGTAGAAGGAAGAGCAGATGTTCTTAACTTGCTCAAACATGGATTCAAGAACATTATTGCTATGAACGGTACTTCTGTCCCCGATACAATAAAAGAACTGAGCAGAAAGAAAACCTGTACCGTTTTTGTGGACGGAGAGCGGGGAGGTGACCTGATCATCAGAGAGCTGTTAAGTACTGCCGAGATTGATTTTGTATGCAAGGCACCGGATGGAAAAGAAGTGGAAGAAATCACTAAAAAAGAAATCCACAAATCTTTACGGGGAAGGATCACTGCTGAGCAAGCTAAATTCGAGCTGGGAATAGATGAAAACGGAGCACTTAAAGAATCACTAGAAGGCAAGCGCTATGAAAATGTCAAAATGCAGTCACTCAAGAAGACAGAGAGCATAGAGACTAGACCTATGCAAATGAGCAGGTATCCACCACGACCAACATTAACTCCTGGGAGCATGCCCAGCATCTCTCGACCACTGGCACATAGCCCCAATGTTAAAGAAAGTACTAAACCCTCTCCAGAGGAGAGGAAGATCTACAAGCAAACCCTAGAAGACCTGTTTGGAACACGAGGAGCGTGCATTTTTGATGATAAGCTAAACGTACTGGGTAAAGTTCCGTTAAGTGAGCTAACTTCTACCATCAAAAGTCTTAATGGGGGAATTCACGCTATTGTCTTAGATGGAACCATTGACATTGATTTAGTAAGGATTGCTGAGAAACTGGGTGTGCAGCACATTGTAGCTACTGGAACTAAAGTAAAAGAAGCAGGCAGGGTTAACATTTTAATGGATGACAAATTACAGAGCTGACTAAATTAACCTTTTGATTTTGGAAATGTTTTCTCTTATTTTTTGAGGCAACAATAGCTGTTCCAGATATAACCGATAAAGATCAATCTCTCTTTCTCCTTTTCCTTCATAATAAAACCTGAGGAGAGGATAAATGAGGTTAGTTGCGGCCATTCGGGTTAGTTCATAAACAAGATTATCTGCGTATAGCCGCTGGAAGTAATGGGGGATAACTAATTCCACTTCATCTTGACTTACCTCAGCAGTAAACTCTTTGGTTTTAGCAAACTCTCCAGAAAATTGAACTACTTCTTCTTCCTCAAATTTACCATAAAGCTTCTTAACTTTAAGATCAATGGTATTCTCTCCCAAAGGCCAGCCAAAAGCTAAATGGCCAAGGTAAGGAAGAACTTCAACCTCATGCTTCCAAGTAGCAATGAAGTGCCCCTGACCTCTATAGCGCTTAGCGTCGTACATGGTTTTAAAACCGGGGATGGTTAGTTCATCAGTAGAGAACAAAAAGCCAATAAATGGCTGATAGCCTTCTTTAGTAAGGGGCTTTCCATCCGCATATAACTTTACTTTGGTTCCCTTAAAAACATTTTCACCGGTAGTAATCTTAAACAAAATCTCCAGAGAAACGGTAAAAATATCTAGGGGCTTGGGCTTCTTAAACTTTAAGTTTTGGGATTTTTCTCTGGTAATCTGCTCTTTGTTTGCTCCTAAATATTTAAGAATAGCTTCTGTAGGAAGACCAGCACCAAAATCAGAAGTATAAAATATCTGATTATCCAGAGCCACTTTGATTAATTTAAGAGGTACGGTTTTTAGTTCTTTTTCTCTTTCCAAGTCCTCCAAAATGCTCTGTAAGTAATCATGCCTTTGAAGCTTACTTCTTTTGCCAAATGCATATAAAGAAAGAATCCCATACTCTCGATACACTTTATTATGCGTACCTGCTGGGTCCAAAATAATTTTTGGCTTCCATAAACTTTCTTTTTTCTGGACTTGTTTTTGGTTAAGCAAGTCAGAAATAGTTAGCATCGCTCCTCCATCACCAGCTCTTAAGTAGATATAAGAAGGTTCTTCTTCAACCACTTTAGCTATGGCTTCTTCTAAAGAAATTTCTTCTTTGTATTTTTTAACTGAGTCGAATGAAGTGAGATAGATTAATCCATTTGCCGGCCTGAAGTGTTCCTCGATCTGTTTGAATTCTTTATAGTTGAATGTTCCGCTGTGCTTGGAATAAATTCCTATAACTTGGAGCATAAACAAGAGCAACAAAAGCTAGTTTAAAAATGCTTGGAAAGTTAGGAGAGGATTACTGTCCAACAGCTATAAATCCTCT
>JACRPJ010000060.1 GCA_016213985.1 Candidatus Woesearchaeota archaeon | reverse complement strand
TTCTTTCATGATTACCCCCAGATTCAGCCAGATTTTCTCGCCATACACCTGATTGACCAGTTTAGCAATATTCACCAGTTCAGAAAGCGGATAAATGTTATATCCGCCGGTAAGAAATTCTATTCTCCAGCCCAGTTTTTTGCATAACAATGCCTCTACTAACACCGAACTGAGGGTTCGCTTAGCATTGGAAGCGAACTTTATTTTATGTTTAATCGTGGAGCGGAAGCAGAATTTACAGGTTCCGAGATCACAGTACCAGCTTAAGAAGATACAGCGGCCGTACCAGGCGATGGAGCTGAAATTATTATGATAAACTCTACTTGCTTCATTTAGCAACTGCTCGGTTTCGGGATTTAGTTTAAGCATAATTTCAAAATTAGTTAATCTATTTTTAAACTATTTCTATGAATCGGCACTGTCAGCTGAAGTGAGTAAGGACTCCAGTGCGAAATTTCCTATAAAACATCACTAATTTTTGGAAATAAAAAACCCATCGTAGCAGAGCTATGGGGTTTTTTAATCTCAAAGTGTGTTCATCGAATCGCAGCAGAGCTGCGGGGTATGTACCCACTTTGAGAAATCAAATCAATGAGTCTGTTATTAAAATAGAATAGTAACTTTTATATAGTTCTTTTAATTAAAAACTAAAACTGAAAATTATTAGACATAATTTTCAATTATTACACTAAATTTAACAAAATGAAAAAGATACTTCATTTGCTTTTGTTTTTTCAACTGAGTTGTGGTTATAATCACCTTGCTTCAAAGGCTTATACTGGAGATCTGGCAGAAGACAAAGCCGCTGCTCAAGCAAATGCCAAAGCCATTCTTGAAGATGTTTGTATTGAACACCATCTTAATGGTAAAGATTTCTACTGCAAAAATAGATTTTGTATAAGCTATGACAGAGAAAAGGAAGAGTGCCTTTATGAGGTTACTTTTGATAATGATCTTTCATTTTCAAAGATAAAAGAAATGGCACTAGAAAAAGGGATTTTTTCTTATTATCTAAAGATTATTCAAGACGACACTGTTTCTTATCTGCAAACCAGAAACAAAAAACAGGCCGAGGAGCTGATGAATGCTCTTCAGATTTTAGGAAAACTGTGACCTCCTCCCCGACCTAATTCTCACATGAGATATATCTTCTCGTACCATAAACTTTATAACTATTATCATCCCCTAGAAAATATCATGAAGAAGAAGCTCGCTTTGGTGGGAATAGTTCTGCTTTTAGCATTGGTTTGTTCTGGGTCCGCGGTCAGCGATAAGCCTTATCATCTAAAATTATTAGCCGTTCATGATTCTCCCGACGGTAAGTATATGGGAAGTGATGCTGATTTATACTTGGAATTAAGGCCTGGCTCGGGTAGAGTGTTCTTGAACTACGATGAGACCGTGGCTATTACCGGAACGATTAATTCTGGTGCTACTATCGGACCAGTAAGTGGACTTAAAGAAAAGCTGGATGTCGCTAGCAAAGCGACTCTCAAAACCGTTCTTATCCCAAAAGGAACTGCAGTGCAGAGATTCGTAGAGCTCCAACCCCCGAATGCTACCGGTGTCATCACAGACAAAATCATAGATAAAAACCCGCTCAACTTCACTCTTAACCTGATAAATTACGCAAAACAAAATCTCAGCCTAGAAGTGGTAGAAGTAATGGATCTCGATGAAGCTTTATTTAAATTTACTGGACAGCGCTTCAGTAGAGAGATTGGATATATGAGTGGAGATTCTGAGTACCAGAAGATTATGCAAGGATTGCAGCAGTTACTCTGCTCCAGAACTGAAAAGCTTAAATCCCAACTGGCACAAACACCTCCGATGACTAATAATAGTACAGTGATGGGAGAAGTAGCTAAAAAAGAGGCTTTGGCCAAAGAGGCAGTTAAACAAAAAGATTATTATTCCGCCGCCAGTTTTTGTTTTGGGAATAATGTTGTTTTAAAAAACCAGTTCTATCGCCAGAACAGGGCTACGATCAGCACGCTTAATACTTTGTTTTCTAGTCTGGATAGAAAAATTCGGGAAGTAGATGGGCAGTTAAAGGAGCAAAAGATAAGTACCATCTCTGATTTGCAGACACTGATGGTAGTCAAAGAACGGCTTAACGATGTGAGCCAGCAGGTTAAAAAATACTCAGAGGGTAAGAACACCTCGTCGCTGGAAGAGTTGTACTCACTTCTAGCCTATGCGGAAGAGAGATATTTTTCAGCACTATCGTGGATGCAGTTTTTCTCCATGGACGGAAAGAAGTTTGTGATGGACATGCAGCAGCTGAAAGATTCTTGTACTCGCAAAATCAGCGAGGCCGAGGAGCGCTACCAGTACGCCAGTATCTATGTAGGCGAAGTGTATGTGACTGGTATTAAAGAAAAGATCGACCAGGCCCATGACGCCCTTAAACAGGTGCTTGATGGAAGCGGCTCAAGCTAAGGCGGAAGCAAATGCAGTACTTAGTTCAGTGGGAGTAGGGGAAGAGAATGTTAAGGAGTTCTTGGACAGCAAGAGCAAAGCGGTAAGCAAAGTTATCTCAGAGGATAGTGCTGAAGGAGTTTTCCCCATTCTGGGATATTCTTATTATAAGTATGCCCATTCGTTGATGGATCAGGATAAGTATCTGAGCCTGATTTACTTAGAGTACGCCCTAGAAATGAGCGACCTAGAAATTTATTTTCCCGAAGAGAACGTGGCTCCTGAACAAAAATTTTCTTGGGAGATTGGCGAGGAATGGAGTTGGCTGATTATTGGTGTAATCATAGGAATATTGATTTCTGGTATAGTAGTATTAATTAGGAAGTCAGGAGAAGAAAAGCCGGAAGAGGAAGCCAAATCAAGGCGTAAAGTGGTTAAAGCTAAGCGCAGAAAATAACCTTAACAGACGCGACCGCTAGGAATCTAATGATTATAAAACCCCGGGCAAACCACCTTGCGATGGCTTGCTTGGGGAAAAAGAGGTGATAGATGTTTTAACCTCTAGTATGAACGCCTATATTTAAACCTTTCGGTGGTTTTAGTATTTTGAAGTAGTAAATCATTTTATAAGGTTTACGAAAAGATTTAAAAGTGTTCATGAATTAACCAAAGTAGAGGTGATGTGGATGCATAAGGTTATTCTGATTATTATAGTCATATTAACTAGCTCATTAATGAGTTCACCTACCGGTGCGGATTTATCTGCTGATATCACTACCCTGGATAAACAACTGGGTGGGGAAGAACTCCGCGGGGTGATGGGGTGGTGGCTAGGAAATGAAAGAATCAATGTTTACCTGGAAGATTCCAAGAGTTCTTTTTATTCTTTGATTACCAAGGATAAGAAGATAGTAAGTTTGACCGAAGTTGATTTTACCCAAGAGAATGAGAGCAATCCAACTCTAAAAGTATTTACCAATACGCGTACAATCTATGATCTCAAAAATTCTCCTGCGCCTTGGCAATCAGTAAAAATAGCCATTCAGGAGAATAAAATTATTTTAGAACCAGTAGGTTTCTGGAACAAAATTAAATTTTCTCTGACTAACCTTTTGGTGAAAATTTGTGGTGACTGCAATGGCGATAATAATACAGAGGAAAAAGGCATGGAAAAACAAGAAGTAGAAGAAGTGAAAAAAGAAGGGCCAACAGCAGAAGAGGTGGAAGAAGAGGAGCCGAAGGTAGAAGAGAAGCCTACCAAAGTAAACGCTGAGGTAAAAACCAAAGAGAAAAATGAAACCCAACCCGAACCTAAGACCCACACCGTGCTGGTGGACACCAAGGGCTTCTCTCCTGCGGAGCTGAACATCAAAGCAGGAGATACGGTGGAATGGAAAATAGTCCGAAATGGATATTTACATCAGGGGATGATTCTGGGAACCCAGAACTGTATTAAGATCAAAAGCAAGGTTCTCAGCTCTGGGGAATCTTTCAAATGGACTTTTGATAAAGCGGGAAATTGTACTATTGTTGATGGGATTACCACCACGCAAATAGGCAGAATATTGGTTGAACCGTAATGAAGAATATATGAAATGGAGTTAATATATGAGGGATACAAAATGAAAATTGGATTTTTCGAATTAGAAAACTGGGAGAAAGAGCCACTGCAAAAAGCTTTTCCCAAAGATGTGCTGGTGTTTGAAAAGGGAAAATTAACCTCGAAAAACGCGGAGAAGTACAAAGAGTTGGAAGCAGTTTCGGTGTTTATTTATTCGAACCTAGACGAGAAAGCGTTAACGAAGATGCCTAAACTTAAATTGATCACTACCCGCAGCACCGGATTTGATCATATTAACCTGAAGGTGTGCAAGAAAAAGAATATCCTCGTTTGCAACGTCCCTACCTATGGAGAGAATACTGTGGCCGAGCATACTTTTGCTTTGATCCTAGCACTGAGCAGAAAAATCATCGATTGCGTGGAACGAACTAAACGCGGCAGTTTTGATCTAGAAGGGCTAAGAGGGTTTGATCTGCGTGGAAAAACATTAGGAGTAGTGGGCACGGGAAATATAGGTAAGCACGTGGTGAGAATAGCAAAAGGGCTGGACATGAATGTACTGGCTTTTGATGCTTTTCCCAACCCCCAGCTGGCAAAAGAAATCGAATTCACCTATGTGAGCATGGACAAACTGCTAAAAGATTCTGATATCGTTACTCTGCATGTGCCTTATCTTCCTCAAACCCATCATTTGATCAATAAGAAGAGCTTCTCTAAGATGAAGAAAGGCGCTTATCTTATCAACACTTCTCGTGGGGGGATAGTAGATACGGACGCATTGGTAGAAGCACTAAAGTCCGGGAGACTTGCCGGCGCTGGATTGGACGTGCTGGAAGAAGAGAGCGAACTGGCAGAAGAGAGGGAATTAGTAAGCAAGGACTTTCCACAGAAATGCAACTTAAAAACGTTGATTGAGAACCATATCCTGTTGACTATGCCTAAAGTCATCGTCACTCCTCACAATGCTTTCAATACCCATGAGGCGCTGATGAGGATATTACAAACTACTATTGACAGTATTAATGGATTTAAAAGCGGAAAGACGGTGAGTGTGGTGAGGTAAGTGACCTCCTCCTCTCCACACAAAAAATCAAACTAAAAGGAAAGAAAGATACCGGAAAGATGATGAAACGGATGGGTGGAAAGTCGCCCAAAGGAATGAAAGGTGATTCTAAACCAAAAGAGGCGAGGCAAATGGCATATGCGATAAATTTGTTTGACTATAGCAAAATAAGCGAGGCAAGAATGGGCTCGGTAGTAAGAGACCTGAACGAACTGGAAAACAAGATTATATTCGTAAAATCAAAACTAAATGATTTTATCGCCCAGAAGAAGAATGCAAAATATGAGAATGCGATGTTTAGGATATCTAATAAAGAGGCAGGAGCCATCATCGCGGAAATAAACTTACTGGGAGAAAAAATGGGGAAGGTCAAAAAAGAATTACCCCGGGTTACAGCTAATATACAACTAGGGATGTGATTGATTAGCCCATTCTTTCATCCCTATTTCCTTCCGATACCCGCAATTCTTACAATAGAATACTTCAAACACCCCATCTGGAAACTTATGCTGTCCTTTGTGTAGCGGCCTGCCGCATTCAGGACAAGCTTCCTGGGTAAGGACTAAGCGCATACTAAAAATAAACTTAAAGAATATTTAAGCTTTTCTGAACCTAAAGTTTTGCATTTTTGCCTGGAATAAAAAACCCAATCGTAGCAGAGCTACGGGGTTTTTTAATCTCAAAGTGTGTTTATCGAATCGCAGCAGAGCTGCGGGGTATGTACCCACTTTGAGAAATCAAGATGCACAAATCGACGCCATCAAGCAAAACTTTAGATAAACTCGACTGCGGTCTCTTAATCTCAAATACAAACCCGCATTTGAGATTACGAGACTTTCGCCTATTTTAAATAGGAAACGCAAAAGTCGAGTGAACCTGAACAAATAAGTTTATATCCTTGCTAAAGTCTATTAAAAAAAATGGAGATTTTAGCCGAAGAACTCGTAACGAAAAACGAGGTAGAGAAGGCTTAACCATAAAAAGAATTAAACAATTCTTTTATATCTCTATAAGTAAAATCAGTAAAAGTTTCAGAAAGAAAAAAGGTAGGAGACTGACATATTACCAAGGATCTCTGTTCAAATGAATTTCGCACCTGTCCGGTAAGACTGCCTTGATCATTAGTCAATCGATCAAGATAATTAGCTAGTTGATCCATGGTGATGCTGAGGCTAAGAACTCTTGCTCCAGGCGAAACGAGAATCTTACATTCACTCTTTTGTCCCTCAACAACTGCAAGACGCTCTTTATTTCCCTCACGAGAATAAGCCAATTCTAGCTGAGAATCTTTACCATAAAGCCCTTGTTCTTCGCTCCTCAAAGCAATGTTTCGTTGACCAGCAAATTCCCGGCATAATTTTTCCAGGCTTTTCATTAGTGCACTCAAAACAGAACGGTTTATAAACTTTTTGTTACCTTTTAGTGGTCTTAATCATATCTCAATAATCTTTCCTTTTCTTCCCACGTTGATGACTCTGGTCTTATCAATCACTTCTTCAATCCCTTCAGATTCATGCACATGGCCACATAAGTGTATGTCTGGTTTGAATTCTTCCAGAGCTTTCTTGATTCCTTCACTGCCGGGAAATACACCCAAGCCAATAAGACTGTCCTCGGGATGCATATGAGTAATCATGATTTTCTTTTTAGCATCCCTGAGAAAGTCATGACCTTTTTTAAGTGTATCGAATATGGATTGCTCGTCCAATTGGTGCAAACCGATGTTTCCATAACCACAACCAAAGATGCCAACGTCTCCCTTCTTTAGCACATACCCATGCAGATTTTTAACTCCATACTTTTCTACCAAGAAGCCCACATCAGCCAACCCTTCGTGATTTCCAGGAAGGACCCCTACTTCAATACCTCTAGCTTTAAATGGCCCAACTAACCCTTCTACAGAACCATCAGACCCAATAAAATCTCCGACCAAGAGCACTAAATCTACTTTATTCTTAGCTGCCTTCTCGGCCATCTCTCTGATGAGATGCTTATCCCCATGTACATCGCTGAGAGCGAGAATTTTCATGGAATACTTAGAAGCAGCTTTATTTATAAATGTTTTGGTTTTATTATTTACAAGTGGTAAATTGTCCACGGTTTTTATGCTTTTGCTGAATGTGCTTTCTTTTTCTTGCTCAGCTTACTCTTCTTGAGGTAAAAGACAATATTAAAATCATCAATTTTATAACGTAACACTCCCACGAATTCCCCTTCCAGAAAAACGTGCTTTCCAGAATACCCATTAGCTCGTTCGGTTCTTTCCTCCAGAGTTTTGCTTTTATTTAACCCTACTTTTTCAGGCCCATAGACAACATATCCTAAATTAAAGTTGCCACTCTGGTCATAGATCTTAATATTATTCACTTTCTGATTTATCCAGTGCAAATATCTTTCTGGACCATCGCTTTTTGGTATAGCAGTAGGTGCTCTCCTTTTTATCCGAGAGATAAAATCTTCTGATAGTCCCCCACCAAACCAATCTTCTTCATCCTCCATCCTTTGGTTTTCTCTATCCTTATTTAAAAAGATTTATACTAAAAAGGCTCTGTCCCGAGAGTCGGAAGCATGGGCATTGCCAAGAAGTCTGAGGAGCCACGCCATTGCTAGCAAGACTTCCATTTCCCTGCCTGTCAAAGTAG
>JACRPJ010000059.1 GCA_016213985.1 Candidatus Woesearchaeota archaeon | reverse complement strand
AATTAATGCTGATAGTGGTGCTAAGTTCTCGTCAGCATTTGTTCCTCCCCAAACTGGAACGTACACTTTACTCGCAGCTTGTGATGGAGAGAAAGCGGTAAAAAAGGATTTCTGTGTTGGCCCCACCTGTGTAATCCCTACTACTACCCCTCCCCCCGGTCCCATTGGCGGAGGATATACTGGAGGATGCGTTTCCCAATGGGACTGCTCTTCGTGGAGCTTCTGTAATGTTTCGTTGAGGCAGGTTCGCACCTGCACCGATAACCGCAGCTGTTCCTCTCCAAAGATAGAAGAGCAGAATTGCTCCAAGTGCCAGGAATCTTGGATATGTTCATTATGGTCCGAATGCGACAGTGGCCAACAGTTCAGAACTTGCGTGGATGAGCATTACTGTGGGACTTTGGTATTTAAGCCGGCATTAAGCAAGTCCTGTCAGGAAGCTTACGTTGCCGGACCCCAGCCTGCATCAGTATCTCCTAAACTTCCTCCTCCTATCGCTCAAACTAAGCAGCCCGCCGCAAAGCTCGCAACTAAAGCTTCGTTATGGGATGATTATAAGTGGTACTTCATCGGCCTGCTGGCATTCATTGTTTTAGTAGTCATCGGAGTAGTATTATATGTATTTGTAATTCATCCTCGACGAAAAGTGTACAACCTAGCTGATTTAGAAGAATGGATGAGAAAAGAGAGACAGATGGGCACCTCTGATGCTCAAATACGGCAGATACTTTCTCAGAACACTGGATGGACTGAAGATGAAATCGCCCAGGCGTTTAGCTCTTTAAGGCCACAGTTTAGTGGCCAGTAAATTCATTTCTTAATTACTTTGGAAGCGATTACTTCTTTGGTTCCTTTGTATTCTTCAGTAGTTCCATAAACTTCTACGAAATCTCCCTTCTGCAAGAAGAGGGGTTCGCTGCTAAATACAATAACATCAGTTTTTTCTACCCGGTTCCCCTCTATTTCCAGGAATAAAGCTTTGTCCCGGGGAGTTAATTTGGTGATGGTTCCGCTGATTTTAATCGGCTCTTGTGGCTGAACTGTTTCAATGCTTTCAATCCCTTTGAGATCAAATTCTTCTGCATAGAGGAATAAAATGATTATTCCTGCAATAATCAGCGCAGTAGAGACTTTGTACAGCATTTTTTCTTCCATGAGTCATTAAAGTTATGGGGATTAATATTTCTTCCCTAAGGTTTATATAATGGGTTTATTCTTGTCTATTTATGTCCAAAGAAAGGATCCTGGAGTTAAGAGAAATGCTGTTCAATTTAGAACGCAGAATAAGGCCTTTGGAGTGGGATGCTTGCCGTAATCAAATCAATGAGTTTAAAAGGATGGAGCTAGAGCGGCTAAAAAGAGAAAAAGAAACACTCCAAAAAGAGTTGCAGGAGCTGGAGTAGTCAGTAACTAACTAATAGGGTTGGCATAATAAGAATAACGAAAACTTACTGGAGCTACAAGATTTAAAAAAAGTTGTGTATTTAGAAAAATGAAAGAAAAATTGGAAAAACTTGTAAGAAGCGTAGTAGCGGACATAAATCTCATTCCAGTAGATTACCGCCACTAAATCTAAATAACAGAACTATTTTGATTATTATTTCTATCTTTTACCAAGCACCGCAAGCTTTAAATAATAAAAACCTTGAAATAATCGGCTCTGAATAAAACAATAACTTTTTAAATACCTTCTTAATTTAAGAATAAGCTGAGATCCTCATGTCTGAGCAGGGTCGATAGACTCTTAAGTCTCGGAATCAAGTGGAGGTAAAATAAAATGGTTGAGTTTAAGCTGGTGATTGGAACGAAAGAGGGCAAGTGCTATCAAAAGGACATCAAAAGTCCGGAAGCGGATAATCTGTTAAAGTTGAGAATAGGAAGCAAGGTTTTTGGTGATTCTCTGGGTTATCCGGAGTATGAATTTGAGGTTACTGGCGGTTCGGATAAGTGCGGTTTTCCCATGCGCAAGGGAATACAGTCTGCCAGAAAGAAGATTATGACTGGAAAAGGGGTTGGTTTTAGTGGAAAAAATAGAGATGGTGGCAAGCAGTTAGGACTGCTGAAAAAAAGAACCGTCTGTGGGGAGATGGTCACTAAGATCATTACCCAGGTTAACCTAAAAGTGCTGAAAGAGGGACCGCAGAAGCTGGGTGGGGAAGCTCCAGCGGAAGAAAAGAAAGAAGAGAAAGCAGAGTAAGCAGTGAATAGTTATCTTTGAATCTTTGCTAAGCAATAACTTTATTAATTCTTTTGATTTTCTATTCGTTTGGTGATATAAAGAGATGGATGTCAAAGAGTTGCTGGATGAAGTCAAAGAGAAAGTAGCGGACTTCTTTACTTTTGTTGCCAGTAAGCTGAGTGATTTTAAGAACCTCTCGCTGGGGGAACAGATTGCTTATCCCTGCGTTGGTTTGGGATTTTTTATGATTGTGATTTCATTGATTCTGTTTATAGTTTAAGTGCCCAAAAATCTCCATTGGAAATTAATTCCGTCTCACCAATTACTTTAATACTTTCTTATCTCCAGAATAAAGCCCCATACGGGTCATTTGATCATACTGGCTTTTGGTAAGAGTGAGTATGGTTAACTCAAAGCCATTCTCTTTGAGCTTCTGGCAGACTTCATTTACTTTACCCATATCAATCCCTTCTCCAATGATCATGACACTCGCTTTGTCCTTCTTTTTTGGTCCATAGGAAATAATGCTTTGGAGGTTAGGCAGGCTTCCTACTGAGTTGACAAATTCTTGGAGTCCGTCGTACTCTTCATAGAACAGTTCTTTTAGGAAAGCTACCCTTTCATTATCTTCTGGAAAATATACTTTGGAGTGTTTCCATTCCCTTCTTTTGACCAAACCAGCGGAGGCTAGTTCCTGAAGGATCCTGAAAGTGGAGGTTACTGAAACGTTGCTTTTGGCTGCAACTTCATTGAGGCAGAGTTCTTCTTTAGAATTAAATAATATTTTAAGAATTGCTGCTTTCTTGCCATCTACCAGCTGAGCTAACGCCTCCCCCTTAGACATAACCCTTAGCAAAATGCCTAAATTTATATAAGTTTCGTTTTTGGAATCAATTTTCTTTTATGGACATCCCTTGCCAAAAATAAGAGTCATTTCCAAAAAGTGTAAAATGGGTTCAAAATTGGGAATATAGTGGTTAGTACAATAAACTCGTTTCCACCAGTCGTTGCTGACAAACAACTTCGAGACATAGTAACTGAATGTGACCAGTAGTACACACTCACAAGCAAAGTAGTTTCACAAAATGGAACAGCGATTCCATTTGTGCATAAATAGAGTAGTTTCTTTATTTAATGCTTTGCTTTGTGTTTCATTGTTTACCTGGCGACGGGCATCGGAAACTATAAATACTATTGAATAATTCTAACTCTTCACAATGGACGATATTTTAGAGTTGATTGCAACCAGGAGAAATGTTAAATACTTTTTGCCTAAATTTGTTTCCTGGGACAATGTTTCTAAAATCCTAGATGCTGCTCGCCATGCTCCTAGCTGTGGGAATGTGCAGAATTGGAAATTTATCGTCGTGTTTGATCCAAATCAAAAGAGGCAGATTGCTGAGGCCTGCTACGAGCAATATGAAGTAGTGCAAGCGGGAGTGCTTGTCGTCGTATGTGCTGAGCCAGAAAAAGCCGAGAGGTACTACGGATTGAGAGGAGAAAGGCTGTACAGTGTACAGAACTGTGCTGCGGCCATTCAGAATATGTTGCTAGAAGCACATTCTTTGGGTTTAGCGACGAGATGGATAGGTGCTTTTGACGAAGATGCAGTTAAATCGTTGCTTAAAATCCCCGAAGAGGTGCGTCCTCAGGCCATAGTAGCCATAGGTTATGCTAAGGAAGTTCCTCAAAAGCCACCTAAGTATCCTTTAGAAGCATTGATTTATTTCCACCAGTGGAGGGGAAAAATGAGAGATCCCGCGAAGTATATGAGGGATATTGCTACTATTCTAGCGCGTAAAGCCAGTGCAGCAAAGGAATTAATCGTCGATAAATTGAAAGAAAAAACCAAATCACAGTTAGAGAAATATTCTAATCAACCTTAAGCTATTGCACCTAACATCTTCAGTGATTTGTGCTTAGAGCCGCTGCCTTTTGTATTCTGTAACACACAAATACTTATAAACTAGTAATATGTTACTAAAAATCAGTTTGGGTTAATTTAACGGGTTAGTCTTAAAAGACGGTGAAGTTCGGTACGTTGGTTAAATTCTTAGGTTACGTTGGGTTAGAACGTTTGGGTTGGTTAATTCTGAGAGGAAGGTAATATCGACCCTTATATAACCTTTTTGGTGGGGGAAAATATATGTTCCTAAATATATAACAAACTAAATAAAATAAGGATAGGAAAACATTTGAGGTGGTGGAAAATGGATTTTTTCATCGAGAAGGCTCTGGAGAGTGCTCCAGTACAAGGTGGATTTGAGAATCTGAACCAAGCCAATATTAAAGTAATTGGTGTGGGAGGGGCTGGCAACAATATGGTTGGCTGGCTGTACAAAAAGGGAATAAGGGGAGCAGAGATTATTGCTACCAATACTGATCAACAGCATCTGAGCATAACCGGTGCAGACAGGAAGTTCCTGATTGGAAGAGAATGCACCCGTGGGCTAGGATGTGGAGGATTCCCTAACAAGGGAGCGGAGGCGGCCCAAGAATCCCTAACTCAGATCAAGGATGCTCTTAAAGGATCGGACATGGTGTTTGTATGTGCGGGTATGGGAGGAGGAACAGGTACTGGGGCAGCTCCAGTGGTTGCTCAGGTAGCCAAGGATACTGGCGCCATTGTGATTGGGACTGTGACTATGCCTTTCAACATAGAAAGAGCTCGTTGTGATAAAGCCGAATTTGGATTGCAACAGCTAAGGCAAGTTTCCGACACCGTAATCGTAATTGACAACAATCGGCTAGTACAAATCGCTGGTAACTTGCCCATTCAGCAAGCTTTTGCTGTGGCTAATGAATTAGTAGCGACCATGATTAAAGGTATTGTGGAGACCATCGCTGTGCCCAGTCTAGTAAACCTGGACTATGCCGATGTTAAAGCTATTATGTCTAACGGAGGGGTAGCGGCCATTGGAGTAGGAAGTTCTGACACCAACAACAGAGTAGAAGAAGCAGTTAAAGGAGCTTTGAGCAACCCATTATTAGACATCAATTACGAGGGTGCTACCGGAGCTTTGATTCACGTAACTGGCGGTCCAGATATGACTCTTGATGAGGTCTCTCGTATTGGCGAGTTGGTAACTGAGTCGCTTGACGATGATGCCAACGTTATCTGGGGAGCCAGAGTACAGGATGATATGAAAGGTAAGCTAACTGTAATGACTATTATTACCGGAGTAAATTCACCCTGGATTTTGGGTAAGCTAGATCAAAGAAGATCCGAGCAGAAAGCCAAGACCATCAGCAGAGAGCTGGGGCTAGAGTTAGTGTAAGGGCATTGAGGGGCCCCTTTTGGGCACCTTTTCATAATTAAAATCTTGCCTTTGCTCTTTCTTTAGAGTACCACCACCCCCTGGTTTGAAAAAGGCAAGATTACTTTTTTCTTTTTGGAATTCTGTTGTTTAAGTTGGTTTGTTTCCAGTGGAGAAAATTTGGCTGGTTTTCACCCCATCATTTCCGGTGGAGAACGAATGGTCGTATTATCTTTATTGATTGGCGTCTTTTAACCTATCAATAAAACTCTTTATTAGAACGTCTTCTCTTCCAATTCTCTCATAGAATTTCTGTGCAGCTGCTTTCAGGCATACCTGGAGGTGGATGTCATCCACAACATTT
>JACRPJ010000058.1 GCA_016213985.1 Candidatus Woesearchaeota archaeon | reverse complement strand
TAAGCGATTTAAGACGATAAATCCGGAAAGTGAATTATTATACTTCCCTTTTCACCAACCCCGACCGAATAAGGCCTATAGCCAGTTTGATGATTATATCAAAAAGAAATATCGTGCCGGTTGCTCCAGCAACCAAGAACTCCACCTAAAAGTTCCAAGCGATGAAAAAGTATTCTTCAGCGTTTACAATAATATGGTCTAAAATTATGCCTGGAGAAAAAAAACAGATGGAACAGTTCTCGGAAGCATTTGCCTACTCCACCCGCCCGGGGAAGAAACCCGTAGAAGAAAGAATAGGGGCTTTTGTGGGATTAGAAGGAAAGGTGCAGGGGATTGGAGTGAAAGAGTATGTTGATGGTTCTGATGTTATTGCTAAAATGAGGAAAAGATCATTCATTAAAAATTTGGTTGTTGGAGGATTAATTAGTTTGGCACTTTTAGGAGGGAGCGCTTTATACTTTTATTCCAAACCCAGTAAAGAGGTTGCTACCCCTATAAAATATCCCGGTAAAATTTTAGAAAGATTGAGCAAAGAAGAGATAATTTCCAAGACTGATAGTTTACTTCAAGAACTTTGTTGGGTAGGAAGTGCTACAGACGTACTCTCTTGTCAACCTTGGAAATGCGGCCGCCGCTGGAATACTAAAGAAAAAAGATGGGATACCAAAAAAGATTGTACCACCTCAAAAAACGATGATCAGTTAGGGCTCCGTTATGATTCTATCGTGAATGCGGGGTTCTATATTGAAAGGAATAAACCAGTCATGGAAGTAACTGCAAAAGATAGTAAGGTTCAAGTCTCCGAATGTAGTAGAGATATTATTCTAATGCAGCTTTTAAGCTCTCAAGGTCCTAAAGCAGCTGTTTTTCTAGCTGATAATCCAAAAGCTAAACTTGATATACTTCAACGTTATTTACACCCATTTGCTGTATTTGAAGGCAAAATGTGGGGTTTTAGAGATGATTTTAAGAACTCAGAGCAGGCTTTAGGTTTAACAAAAATTGATTGTAATCAAGTGGTAAGCTATACTTTAAATAGGGATGCCTCTACTTTACATAAGGATGCACATGAACAAGATCTCTTCTTAGAGGTAACACTAAGAGATGAATCAAAAGTCAAATTTTTATTTAAAAAAGGAGATACTACTTTTACAGATTCATTGTTGGAATGTAAACAAACAGTTCCTGCCAGATTGGAAAGTTACTACAAAACCCCTGAAATAAAATGGTGGCTGGAAGAAAAGAAATACTTTGTTACTGGAAGCGAACATCTTTCTGTTGAGGATAAAAAAAAGATAATGCAGGAACTAGTTGATTCAATAAGGACTTATATCTCCTTTAATGATCCAAAATATATAAAAGAGACAAATAACTCAGCTTCTAACAAAGATGGATACTTAATTAAACCACACAAAACTGAAGAAGGAGTATATTTTGGGAAGAATATAAAAATAAAAGACGAGTTTCCCTTTGATCGGATTATTTGTGAAATAGAAAGAATTTCTTGGGAGTTGTGTGAAGACAAAAGATTGTTTAGCGAATCTCGGGTTGAATGGAACGAGTTTCTGATGGGACACACTTGTAGCCAACTTGATTCTTATTATAAAAAGTATTATCACCCCGTAAATCCGGATGAATATATCTTTTCTTGTAGCAATATAGATATAAAATTGCCACAAATATCAAATGTTAAAACCATACTAAAAGGTGATCGCCAAATAATAATAATCCAAACATATGAAAATAAAGAATATTTTATTTCTGGAAGAAGTAGAAATTCGGCCAAAGGGAATGTTATCTTATTAAAAGAACTCACTGACTGGTTCAGGACATATTTGGAACTTTCTAAAAAGAAATAGGTCTATACCCTCTGCACATACTTGAACTAGCCGGAAGTAGGTTTGTTATTCACAAGTGATTAAAGTAGAAAAGTTTAAATAGTTTCTTGAGCTTACTTTTGATTTATGCAGCTTTTAGATAAGCACTTAGATAACTTATGCAATGCGTGATGAAACAAAAGAACAAATAAACATGACCACCATCCTCGACTGGCTCGAGAATGATATCGTATGTCCAACAGAGATAGAGAAAGCTTTATCTCAAAAAAGCAAAGAAAAGAGGGAGTTCTATGGTAACTATGTTTCTTCGTTAGAACAAATTGTGGGTTTTAAGCCCGAGGAGCAGCTATTTGCTGAAGTAGAGGGAGCAAGAAACTGGATTGAATTATTCAACTGGACGGAAAGAGAATTCAACCGCCACCCTTTTCCCAAAGAAGCATTCAATTCTTATGCTCAGTTCTTCAATTCGTTCTTTGTACATCCGTATGGAATACGTTACCAAGAGGGACAATTTGTAGATACACTTGAGGTGGAACAAACTACAGACAAAGATAGAAATAGGAAGAACAGGGGGATAGTTGAATACGTAAGAAGGATTAACTTGCCATTACTGTTGTATCTGTCTGTACAAGAGCACGAGCGGAAGCATTCTCTTTTAGAACCGCTAAACGAGATTATAGGAAAAGAAGCGATACTTATTACTTATCGAGATGGAAAATCCAAAAGAAAGATTAAAGGGAACTTAAGAGCGACGTTCGACACCAACTATTGGAAGAACATCTTCAGCAGTTCGGAGGATTGTATCTTTATAACTCACGACAAAGCTAAAGCACAGTTAACGTTTAGAGATTATTGGTTTGCCTCATTGGGACATATGCTTCATCCAGCAGTTTATTATCTCAATTTTGAGGCAGATAGTGACAAAGATAGTAAAGAACTTGGAGAACGCTTTCCTTGTCCGCTATTTAAAGCGATTTTGATGGAAACTAGCTCCGAGCAGTATCCTCTTCTCGTTGAAGGTGTTCTGGGAGCAAGAGCAGATAGGGTTAAAATTGAATCTAATCGGTTTAACGGAATTTGTGACTTAGTTGACTTTACCATCTGGCAATTTTTTGGAGGTAAATATCAAGCAAGTTACTCCGAAAGTGAATTGTTCTACTTTCCGGCTCATGGGAGCAAAACCGGCAAACTTTATTATAACTTTGATGAGTCGACTAAAGGAAAATACCCATTAGGAAAGCCAATGGTACAGAAACCCTTATTGGAAGTTGTTTGTGATGAAAGATTAGCCAGAATAATATCTAATGTTGGTGTAGATCGACCATTCGAATTGTTCTCCGAAGCATTTGCACATTCTAATCCAGTAAGCAAACG
>JACRPJ010000049.1 GCA_016213985.1 Candidatus Woesearchaeota archaeon | reverse complement strand
GAGCTGAACACTATAAAGGATTTTATTGAATATTTCAAGGAAAAAGAGAATTTAATCTCATTAAATAATCAAATAACGCTAATTGGTGGAGAAAAAGAACTATTGGCTTATTATCTAATGAACCAGCGAAGTTTCGGAAAGCTAAGAGAAGCGTCTCTTTTAATAATTGATGAGGGTTCTTGGGACGAGTTACAGAAAAAACCAGAATACACAGCAAAGAAAAAAGAGGATCAAATAAGTTATGGTTGGGATGACATTATTAACAGAGCACATACTTGTGGTGGAGAATACGAAAAAATTGCTAAAGAATTAGCTCGTCCAAATCGATTTCAAAGGAGATTTCTTAGTAAAGCTTTTTTTGATGCGCATGTTATTGCACACAATGAAACTGAAAAGAATACATTTAGAAGAGTCATAAAATCTGATGAAATAACTTATTGTTTTGTTTTTATGGATGATGTTGAGCCGAGAAATAAGAGAAGAAATTTATTAAGCACTATTTGTTTTATCGCAAGAGGGTTGCATAAAGAAAACAAAAAAGTCTTAGGTATAGCAACAGAGATGAAAATTGCACCTACTTGTTCTTATGATTTCTGTTTATTAGAATTACCTCAATGAACAGATGAAGAACAAAAGAAAATGGAAGAAATACAAAAACAAACAGGAATTTTTATGAATGCAATTTGGAAACAAGCACGTGAGGATGAATATCCAAATATCAAATAATTTTGAGGCGAGGCCGAAGACAATATGTGCCGAAGGCACCGCACCCACACCCCGTTATTAAAACCCAAAATCTATTGCAATTAACTATTTCTTAACGATAATCATGCAGTGATCCTTTTGAAAAGGCTCCAGTACCCTAAAATCAATCACTGTAAACTCATTCTCTATTTCTTTACGCACTTCCTGGAAGATTTGTTTAGGTAGCTTTTTAACATCTATGCTCCGGGCTTTAACTGCCAGCAAACCATATCCTCCCTTCTTTAAGAAAATACCACAGTTCTTAATGAATATTTCTGCTTGGTTGCGTTGAGAAATGTCTTGAAACACTACGTCTACAAAACAAATCCTGCCTACATAACTTTCAGGATGATTAGCATCAGCAAGAATGGGAACAATATTACCTCGCTCTTCGGAAAGGAATACTAAATCACGCATTACTCGGAGGGCAGGATCAATCCCCAAAATCAAACCTTCTTTCCCTACTATATCCGAGACAAACGAACAAGTGTACCCATGAGATGACCCGAGATATAATACAACATCATTCTTGCGTATGCCTATGTTGGTGCAGCCCTTCCTGATCATTGCCGCCAGCTTGCTGTGAGTGGGATCGAATTCACGGTACTCGTCACCACCCTGCTTTATCACTTTTTCATCGAACGGCGCTTTTCCTTTCACGCTGTTCTTGGTATAAAGAGTACCTCGATCACTCTGATAAATTTCAAATATTTTGTGGGGAACGATCTTATTACTCATGGCTAAACCTTTCCTCTAATTCTTTCTTGTACTCATTCGCTTTAAACCCCCCCTTAAAGTAATCCAATCTAGCACACAGGGACAGTTTATCTGCCAAAGCCCGAGATACTTTTCCTCTATCTTTTAGTCTTGCTTTCTGGACCAATGGATGTGAGAACAATATCCCGTACTTTGGGCTTTGGCTTCCCGTCTTTAAATGCCGGAATAAGGCTTTCTCTGCCCCTAATAATTGGATAGTAGAAGCAGGAAGCAAAGCCAGATTTTTCAGCCCTCTCCCCAACTCTATAAGCTTAGCTCCAATAGTAACACCAGCTAACTCCATTAAATTAGGACAATAAGCCTGCATTACCCTGCGTAGATATTGCTCGTGCTGCTCTCTCAATCGATACTGTCCTCTCGTCTGCTGGGCCAACAGTAAAATCTCTTCCACATCAGAATCGTTCAGGTCTGCACCCATTGTTTCCTTTACTTTAAGTTCTGTAATCAGCCCAGATTTGGTTCTGCTAATCACTAAATCCACAAATTTCTCGTTAGAGAAAATCCTGATAGCTAATTCGGGGAAGTACAAACTATACCATTCCCGTAACCTCTTAACCAGTAAGTTAGTCACCCTATCCAGCTCATTGACGTTGGCAATAGCCTGCATAATTAGCCAGTCCTCAGAAACTGCTGCTTTAATTCCTTGTTTAGTTAGCAGAACGTTTCTCTCATGTAGCTCCTCAAAATATTTAGGATTCTTGAGCAACTCCAACACTACATAAGATTTTTCCAGAGGAAGTGGTTGCAGATCAGGATATTTTTTAATTAACTTGCTCCTTAGTTTATCCGCAGTCTTATAATCGGAGACAGTGGAGAATGGCACTTGTTCCACCACTCTGAAAGTATGATCCATTACCCAGTATCCTAGGACATGAATGAACAAGTATTTCATACTTGATTCACAAAACACAAGCTATATAAATCTTATTGAAAATTCCTGGTGCGAAGTGGTGAAAGAAATCATATGTGAATTGGAAAAAAAACGTTGTTTATACTGTCGGAAAGAGCTGAATAAAGAGAAATTCAGTTCGCAATGGGATCCACGGGAGCATAATTGCTGCCATTACAAAATCATCCGCTGCGACTGCGGAAAAAATAATTGGGTGAAAGTTGACTTTGACGGCTCCGGACATGACTTTTCATTCCAGAAAGAGCTTTCTCCATTAGAGTCTACAATAAGGAAAGTTAGGGAAAGGTGAAACAATCGGCAAGAACACTGCACTCAAAAAATGAAGTAAGTGTTATATTAAACTACAACTAGAATTAAACCACAAGAACTTTACGCCACAAGAAATGAAACAACGATTTCATTTCTGTGCAGAAAAGTGATAGCTTTCACTTTTCTTGCACCGTTCACATCAGGTCACTATCTAGCCGTTCGCTCTGCTCACTCGTTACTTTCTTTTCGGGAAGCGTCCGGGAATTGCCTCTCAGCAACGAACAGTGGAAAAAGATTTATAAATAACCCCGCTTCCTAAGTACTTACTTAACCAAATGTAAGTTTGTTTAAGACGAATACCGGCTCATACTGGCTGTCTGGCAGTCCAAATGGCCGGGTAAATCCGCCTGAAAAGGAGATCATCACCGAGCAGCTTGCTTCTTTGATGAGATTCGTTATAGGCACTTAAAACTAAAAAGCAGAAGTGACTGAAAGGTAACTTCGCTAGGTAAAGCTATATGGGAGATTCACATCATCCGAGAAGGGGAAGTTTACAGTTCTGGCCTAGAAAAAGGTCTAAGCATTCCCTAGCAAGAATCCGCTCCTGGATCAAAGAACCTAAAGCTAAACCTGTTGGATTCATTGGCTATAAAGCGGGAATGAACCATCTGTTAGTCATAGACAATCGCCCCAAAGCCTTGACCAAAGGAGAAACCATTGCCGTGCCTGCTACTATTATTGAATGTCCTCCGTTGAGCGTTTGTGG
>JACRPJ010000048.1 GCA_016213985.1 Candidatus Woesearchaeota archaeon | reverse complement strand
GGAAATATGGATGGTCGATCATCTTTACGGTCTTGTTGGTGGCATTAGCATCATTAGAACTAAAATGGAAACATAAATTCTTTCCTCTTTTAATTTACTTACCGGCAGGAATGGTTTATTTCTTACTGCTTCCGCCGGCGTCGCTGGTTCTGGCATCTATAATTTTCCTGTACGGATTCCCAGTAGGAACTTTACTTAGGACAAAATGAAACCAAAAGACAAGCATGACCTAGAAGCAGCCATCAAAGAGAAAGTCACTCCTTTGCTAGAAGAAACCATGGAGAAGCACTGGGGGATAACCATTCCTAAATTAGAGACCGATATTACTGACCGGCTGAAGAATCCCTCTTTAAACATTTATGTTCCTTTGGATCTGGATTTTGCTGCGGCAAAGCGTGTATTCAAAACTGAGTTCATCAAACGCGAACTACGGCTAAATAAAGGAAATGTTTCTCAATTAGCAAGGATGCTGGGAATAAATAGACGAAGCATTCATCGGATGATAAAAGGCTTAGCCATCGATAAAGGGAAGGGAGTTTCTTTATCTAAAGAGGAGTATCACCAAGATGTTATCGGTCAGACCATACGTTCCACTCTCGACCAGTACAAACAGGTCATTCACCCTCAACAGATGGAGAAAATGTATCAAGAAGTTTCCACTTTGTCTCGAAATATTGCTAAATTCCTACCGTTGGAGGAGCTTGCTTGGAAGGAAGCAGAGCGAGAGTTCGAACGGCAGTTCTTAGCTCGGGCCCTGCGAGAGAATGAGCTAAACGTAGTGAAGACGGCCAGGAGAGTCAACCTCCGCCCAGAGACACTCTATCGGAAAATTAAGAAGCTGGAGATTAAATTTGGCTAGCCTCTTATTGAGCCACAAATTGAGCCACAAAGAAGCGGTGGCTTTCTGTGCAGAGAAATGATAAAAAATCCATTTTCTAGCACCAAAAACTTTAATAAGCTTACCCTTTACATTCTGAGCGTAGCCTTTAAAGGAGTGGAAGAGGATGGTAAAATCATTTTTGCTGAACTTGCTTAAAAAATTAGCTTTTAATCCTTTTAGCCGTAAGAGCCATATTAAACTGGGTGTATATGGCCCTCCCAATGGAGGAAAATCTACCTTAGCCAACCGCATTTGTGAAGATTGGCTAGGAGAAACGATGTCCAGTGTTTCTCACATTCCTCACGAAACCCGGGAGATCATCATTAAAGAGCAGGTTACCATTAAAAATAAGAAAGGAAAAGAGCTTACTTTTTCTCTGGTAGACACTCCAGGAATCGCTACCAAGATTGATTACGAAGACTTTCTTAAGCGGGGGATGAATAAAGAAGATGCCAAGAAAAGAGCCAAAGAGGCTACCAAAGGAGTTATTGATTCGATAGAGTTTTACGAGGTACTGTTTAAATTTATCAAGTAAAATAACTAACGTAAAGATGTCAATAAAAAATAAAGTTTAAAAACTACAAATAACTCCCAGCTCAAAAAGAGGTTTAAGAAAGCTAAAATGGTTACCTTTCAGTTTATTCCTTACCAGGACATAGAAAATCTTTCTTCAGCTAAAAGAATAAACAAGCTGATTAATATTGTGAAAGAAAATAAAATTGTATTGATGGAGGGACGACTTGAAAAGGAAGAGGAGGCAGATTTGATTGAGATTACCATGGAAGAAATCTCCCATAAGTTTAAAGGTATCGAGTTGAGCGTTATTTACCCCGACCGAAGTAAACAAGATTTCTTTCATAAAATCAAAGGAGGGTTTACTAGTGTGTTGCTAGGCAACCGGGAGGGAATGACTATCATTGGTCCTGCTTCCATTGTTAAGAAGATCGAGAAAAACCCCAATAAGATTGAGTTGTTTACCCGCGATAAGTAATCCAAAGTAGCTATATTTCTATGGAAAAGAATAAAAAGAAGTAATACGTATAGTCATTCATGCCACACCAATGCGTTCGTTGTAATACTTTCTATTCGGAAGGAGCCCAGGAGATTCTTAGGGGATGTAAGTGCGGCTGCCGCTTGTTCTTTTATATCAAACAGCAGCATATCGAAGAAGGGAAGACAGTAATCAGCAACCTGACTCCTGAAGAAAAAAAGAATATCGAAGAAGATGTCTCTGAAATTCTCAGCATCAAATCTGAGCCGAATGTTCCGGTGGTTTTGGATATAGAAGCAATTCGGGTACTGAAGCCCGGGAAGTATGAGCTGGTTTTGGTGCATCTGTTTAAGAAAGATACTTTAATCATCAAGCTGGAAGAAGGAAAGTATGTTATAGACCTACCGCACCTATTTAGGAATGCTGCTGAAGAAAATAAGGATAGCCAATTATAGTTTAGTCCTCTGAGCTTTCTCGGAGATGATGGCTGAATGCCCGGTAGGGTCCTCGATGATGATTTTTAGTTTTTCTCTTCCTACTAGGGCACGGCTTAATTTTCTGATTAGGCTTTTGCCTTTGTTTTTGGCCTCTTCTGCTTCTTTCTCTTCTATGGAAGATTCAATAATTTTTTTAACTCTTTCCAAAAGGCCCTCCACTTTAGTGAT
>JACRPJ010000050.1 GCA_016213985.1 Candidatus Woesearchaeota archaeon | reverse complement strand
AGAGAATCTCTGCTTCTTTATCATCCGCAGAAGACATGAACTTAGCAACGGTCCCTCCAATCAGCACAAAAGAAACCAGCGTGATAATTATCGCTACCAACATTCCTGCTTCCATCCCTTTTTTTTCTCGTAGCCATCCCATCTTAAGAGCAAGTATACCTCTTTTCTATTTTCACTTGATAAGCAATGGATTCTTTATCTTTTAAATCTGTAAACTGATCATTATCTATCCCATCCTTATCTGCATCTGCTGCTTTGTTTGTAGGAAAGAAACATATCTGGTTGTCTTTTCCTTTAAACAGAATTCCGGCGCTCTGGAAATTATCGCTTTCATCATTCACTGGATCTCCGGACCAATCTAAAACTCGGATGATGTTGCCACTATACTTTGAATAATACTTGTGATAATAAATCTCTAGATTATTTACTAATGTATAATAATTTCCGGTAAACGCTATTTCTGGTTCATCCTGGAACTCTCCTCCACTAAAAGTATTTAAGAACGTTACCGCCGCTTGATTCGTGCCAGCAATCACGCAGGGCTTCATTTTAGGAACTTTAAACACTTTTACGGTTTGCCCTCCTAAATTAGTAATCGTAAAAACACTCTGATCTTTTAGGTTATCGTAACGGATAGAAATTTTGGTAGATTTATCCCCTTCGCCTAAATCCTCTTTAAATCCGCTGAAATCATCAAAACAATCATTTTTGCTGCTCTTTAGCATCCGCTCTATTGTCGCTTTTAATGCACTTACTTCACTCTCTTGACTTCCTGAGATGGTCGCTGGGCTTGCTTTCAGCGGATTCATCCCGACCGTGATGTTTGGAGCGTATTCTTTTATCCCGGAAGCGATTCCTTTGACTTTATCATACAATCCGAAAGGTCCGTAATAGATCAAACCCAATATAATTAATGCTACCAAAGGAATCATCCAGAAACCTAATTTTTCCAGCACTTTCATTAGAGCAAATCACTCATTCTAGCTAATAGATTTTTAACCTCTTCATTTAACCCCGAATACCACACGATGATGAAAAATAACAGGAGCATCGCTAAGATAATCAATACCAGCTGCCACATTTCCATTCCTTTTTTTCCAAGTCTCATGGTTGGAGCAGTCTCCCCACTTTCTTCCAGATGAAATATAAAAAAGCTATCCCTAACAGAATACATAAAATAATGATAACTAACGTCTCCGGACTAGTCCAGTCAACCCCTTTTTTATTGAATGCCATAAGATGAAAGACATTTTAACCAGTAACTGCTTTCTTTCCTTTAAAACAGCAGATTCCCTGCGGGTTGGTCTTGCTGGCAGAGCAATCAAAAGCAGGGGAAACCGATCCTTCCTGGAGCTGGCAAGTGTTGTCATCAGGCAAACATACGCCGCCTTTGCTCTCACAATCCAGCAGTCCCCCTTCCAGCTTTCCTGTCTTCCCGGTAAAGATTACCATCAATACGATTAGCACCACCAAGGCAATTACTGCTCCGATGATGATCCACCACATACTAGCATCAGCTTTCTTATTCATCGTCTCTAGCTCCATTTACAGCCGGCATTTTTACAGCTGGTTTCATCACTACTAGCTTTGCATTGGCTGATAACTCCACCAAAATCAGAACGAGCCAAATCTTTGGCGTCATCAGTAGTCGCGGCAGCAAAATCTGCTTTAAACTTAGTCTCTGCGCTGAGCGCCGGAGCACACTGGCCGTAAGTAATGCGCATGGTAGTAAGCTCAGTATCTCCCTGCTCACTCACTCCCCGCTGAAAAATCGTAATCCTGCCGGTAAAAATAGCGATCAATACCACCAATACTACTAAAGCTATAACCGCAACGATTATCACATTTAGGGACATCTCTGCTCCCCGTTTAGAAACCATTTTACTTGCACCTCTTTTCTATTTTATTTTACGACTATTAATCAAGTTTACCAAAAAGAAAATATCTATATAAACCTTGCGATGGATTTGAGATTTTCGCTTCAATCACATAACAGCAGCTCGCTCATAACCAATCCCAAATCAGTCTGGAGAGGAAAAGGCTTGGAGCTGATTTTGTCTCTAAGTCCACTGCACCCCTTACTGCTCTTATCCTTTATGTCCAGTAAAGTCTCTTCCTGAGCATCGCTTAGGATCAATTTTGATCTAAAGTGATAATGCTTGCTCCAGGTACCCAAAGTTTGATTTAAAAAAAGAGTAACGGTCTGGTTTAAGAAACAGCAGCTGTGCGTGTTCCCACAACAGTAATGGGAATATTCACAGTTGCAGTCCAGTCTAGTCTCATAATTATTGGCACAGTCCTCCAATAACTCTTTTTCTAGCGAAGGATTACTCTTTCCTTCATAATCTTTA
Organism: Candidatus Woesearchaeota archaeon; assembly: GCA_016213985.1. Lineage (GTDB taxonomy): Archaea > Nanobdellota > Nanobdellia > Woesearchaeales > GW2011-AR9 > JACRPH01. The sequence continues at coordinate 2,257 of JACRPJ010000050.1, read as the reverse complement.
ACACAGTTAGGGTCATTAACCGTAGTCTGGGCCAGGGCACCGAGTGTGCTTGATGCTAATCCAGTATCTGTAAATATCTTTTTTCCTTTCTCTTCGCTCAATGCAAATCGGGCCATGAACAACATTCCTAAAGTGAGCAAAATGACAATTATTACTAATCCAATCATTTCCATTTGTGACTTTTTGTTACTCATGAGTATATCCGTGCTTTTGTTTAGGAGCTTTTTGTCATACAACGTCCAATTTCTCGGATTAGGATAAATTTCTACCACTTTTATTTTAGCATAGGAAAATAAGTCAAAATAATAATCATTAGTGTGCTTATAAAAAGTATCGTTGGCTTGGCGTAATTTCATCATATCAATGCAATACTCTTCAGGAACGGCTTTCTGTTTGGTGCATTTTAGTTCCGGGGAATACAATACTTTTAGTGTAGTTACAATAGCCCTATCGGCTAACAATTTCTGGTGCTCTTCTTTGAGTGCTACCTGCTGGTATTTGTAGTAGAATACAATTCCGAAGATGATCAATATGAAGAAAATAAACAATACTGCAATGGTCTCGGAGATGTGCAGTTGTGCTTTTCTAGTTGATTTCATTTTTAGTATAAGGTGATACAATCACCCGTCTTGGATAACTCAGTGTTAAAATTGTTTAACGCAAGTGCACCTTTAATTAACTCGATGCAATTATCTTCATGAGATAAATCTTTTGAATCTTTAACCGATGCCAAGCATGCCTTTACCCGCAGTTGGTAACTTTGAAGTTCATCTTTGAGCTCTGTTAAAGTATTTTTACAGGCTTGAGCGTAAAGTAGTTCTGAGTTCTTTTCATAATAAACAGACATTTCCGCTAACTTGCCGGCATAAATTTCATTCAGATAGCTCAAGCGTTTTATCGTTTTATACATCTCGCAGCCGTACATCTTATTACCGCCCGAGAAGATTGCAGCGTACTTGGCCGTCTCTCTCTCTTCATCAAAGGAGATTATACTCAAAGGCTGACTGTTTAATTTTACCCACGTAGCTCCTTCTTTGCCATAATAATTGACTTTATCCTGGTTCGGGCCTATGAAAGAGACTAAGGTCACTTTCTGATTCTCTAATTCAGATAAAAGAGGGGGAATCGGTTTCTCATATATCTTACTGTTTCCTTCCGTATCAATTATCTTCACTGGAATTTTCCCTTTTACAGCTATATCGTCTAATTTTTTGATTGGGTTAATATTAAGCTTTGTACCTCGATCGTTATCCTCACGAGTAGCATTCAGTAATTCTTGGGCAAATTTATTCTCTCCCAGCACGAAAAACTCAGTGTTGGCAGGAATCACAAAGAATAGATCCGTCACTTTAAATGGCAGCTTATAAGGCATGCTCCAAGTGATGAGTTTAGGACTACTTATCTCCGCCGGAGCAAAGAGGGGGTTAACCGCGTCTTCGATTTCCAAGCCCGCATCCTTAATTCCATATCTGGTTATTCCCTCCTCGCAATTAAAGTATAAAGTGTAATCTGCCAGCCCACTGGCATCAATGGAATATTTAGTATCCTCGGAGACACGAGCAGCAGCAAAGATTGTCTCTAATTTCTGAAGCACCTCTCGGTGGATGTTTTCTTCTGACACAGCTCGCTGCTTAATAATTATTCCAATAAAGAAGAGCAGTATCACTGCTCCAGCAATGAGTATGTATACCCAGTTAAAAGTTACCTCAATCTGAGAGCGTTTGTTGACTGCCATGATAACTAATCCGAGCCTATCTTTTTATATAACCTGGTATGATCTCCTTTGCCTTCTAAAACTATGGAGAATGCCCCGCGGGTAATATTTTCACAAAGAAAGCCATAGCGAATATTTTCTTTATTTGGGTCGGAATCTCCTATACTAATTCGGTGGACTTTAATGGATACTCCTGATGCTGGCTTAAGAAAAACGTTTTCGTCCACGCTTTGATAGCCGTCCTTACCTCCATTGATCTGCTGCTCAGCTTGGGCCTTGAGGGCATCGGCCCACACACTGCAAGCTACCTGATCCAAGTTGCACAAAACATCCATTTCTGTCTTAATCTCTTGAGATGGATAATCCATATCTACAAAACAGATTTGGTTAAAATTTCCCGGCACCCGGTATGTTTCCGTACGTACTGTTCCATATTCAGTATATATTTTCTTAATCGAACTCTCAAGATCGGTTTTGAACTGGACGAACTGCACGCTCTCGCCACTAGAAATAAAGCTATTAATTGCTTTATAGCCAAATATC
>JACRPJ010000037.1 GCA_016213985.1 Candidatus Woesearchaeota archaeon | reverse complement strand
ATTTGCCGAACTTTGCTAAAATCTTTCCCTGATTATTTTTAATAATCACCCCAATCGCCGCCGGTCCGGGATTTCCCCTTGCCCCCCCATCAGTAAAAACATACAAAGTTTTGTTCATCTGTGTTATTTTAAACCAAATGACAACTTTTAAAAAGATTGAAAGAATCGTTAGTAAAATTCCTAAAGGAAAAGTAACCACCTATAAAGAAATTGGCAAGGAGTTGGGTTCTGGCCAAGTTTACCGAGCCGTGGGAGTAGCTCTAAAGAAAAATCCTTATGCTCCCCTCGTTCCCTGTCATCGTGTAATTAAAGCTGATGGGAGTATCGGTGGATATAAAGGAAAGACTTCAGGCAAAGCGATAAAAGAGAAGATAAAGTTATTAAGAAAAGAAGGAATCAAAGTGACTAATAACAAAGTAGACCTAAAGAGATATTTGCTTAGATTCTAAACTCCAAACAACTTCCCGACAAAAGGATAAACCAGATTCAATATCAGCAACAACAAGAAAAATAAACTGATTTTACCGTACCACTTATTCCCTTTCTCCTTCCCTTTAATCTTCCATAATGACACTTGCATCATTCTCCCCCCATCCACAATCGGTAAGGGCAATAAATTAAACAAACCTATACCCAAACTGAGCAGGAATAGCCACCGCAACAGTGTACTAATCCAATCAACCACCACATAAGCAACCTTTCCCAACCTCGAAGTATACGCTTCTTTAACCCTAAACTCATTGTGAATCTGGACTATTCCTAAGAAACCTTTTTTGGGATTATCAGGACTGGCCATCAAAATCATAGAGTAACTCCCGTTAGTCGTAGTTAGATTTATTTTCTCATTAGGCTTAATGCACGCTAATTCCTCGCTAAACTGCTGAAATTCATTCACGTTCACGTTATTAATCCCCGTTATTATCGTCCCGGGCAACACCCCTGCTTGAGCAATAGGATAAGTTTCATTATAATAAGCATCAAAAGTAAATCCGATCGGTTGTTCCATAACCTGCTGCACAGGAGAAAATACGCTAGTCAGTAACAATAATGCTACGATGGCTAATAGTATGTTGAAAAAAGGTCCAGCTGCTAGCACCGAATATTGCTTAATATCTCTTTCTTTCACCATCTTTTTTTCGTCTGGCTCTACAAACGCCCCAATGATCGGCCCTAAGAACACTAATCCGGTACTCTTAACCGGCAGGTTATGCGCCCTCGCCACGATTCCATGAGCAAATTCATGCACTAAAGCGATAATAAAAATCGAAACCAGCCAGTGCCAGAACGGCAGTGCTCCTAATCCGGGCACACTCACTCCCGGCAAAACCAGAGAAACTCCGGAAACAGTAGAAGAAACGAACAATAAGTCATACAAATTTCTAATCAAAACATAAGATATAACGATTAGTCCCACATATGCCGCACCCACCCCAATATACCCAATCAGCACAATCCACTCTCTAAATCTTGATGAAACTCTTTCTATCCACTTCAATCCAAAATGTGTACGATATAGAACAATTATCTTTCCCTGTATCTCCAAACTTTTCCGTTTAATGATTAAGAATATAATCAGCACCAAATAAAAGAGAAACACCCACTTGTACTTTAAAACGAATGAAAATATAGTTTCAAACATTTATTAACTTATTTCTTCAAACTACTTAAACTTTACTTCCTTCTCTTAGGGCGGAGTTTTTTAGATTTGCATTTCCTACAGCTTACTTTCTTTTGTGAAACTTTCAAGCTAGGAGCTCGAATCTTTGACTTACATACTCGACACACAAACACATTTCTTAATTTTCGGACACCAGCTTCTTCAAATTTGACCATATAAATTTACAAAAGTTTATCCTCCAAAGGGGCGCAGTATTCGGAAACTATATTTCCCACAGTCAAGATTATTCCTTTTGTACCTCCTGATTTGTTTTTCTTTCCCTAACTACTGTGACTTTATTTGTTTAATTACTTTTACACCCATCACTTCCCAATACAACACTTCTATTCCTTCTCGAATCTGTCCTTTGAGTTCTTCAGGGATATCCAATTCAAAAGTCTCGTAAGTTTCCGTATCCATTACGCTAGCTTTACCCCCAACTATGGAAAGGATTTGAGCATTCTTTTTCTCTATGATTGGAGCTTCAACTTTATCGTGTCCCGGTAATACTAAATTTCTCTTCTTGCCATCGAGTATACCTACCGCCATCAAGTTGACTTTAGCATGTCCATGCTTTCCCGGACGGGAGGTGGTCGTGTCCGTTATTTTACAGGGTGCATCATCAATTATTATAGTATCCCCCTTTTTTAATTCTCCCACTCCAACTAATTTCTTGTCATACATAAAAACCACTTTCCATGTTGATTTAATGACTGGTTAAAGATTATTCAGAGCCATTTCGATATCTCTTCGGGTTATGGTCCTTCTGCCCGCATGCTCGGCCATTCTTTTAGCTACGGCAGAAATTTCCAGAGCTTTCCTCTCCAGAACCTCGGCCAAAACTTCCTTAGCATCATCTCCCACTCTAATTGCTCCAGCTTTGCGCATGAGCTTATCCATGGCATTATAAGATAAAATCTTCTCCATCATGGACAAAAAAAAGAAGTTTTATTTAAAAATCTATCGAAAAAGGACACCGTAACAGCTACTTAGTACAAACATTACAAACCAAAGAAATACTAAACTTTTTTTAAAATAATGATTAATTATCGTCTAACCTTTTCTTCGTCTTCAAACCTTTTTCCCCTTTTCTTTATCCATAGAAGCAATGGCTTCTACTAAAGTTAGATAATTTAAAATAAGATTATATTGGTCTAAAGGTATCATTATCTCCCCTAAATACTCAGAAATAGGCTTACCGCCAACAACATTAGCTAGAATCTTACAATCGGAAGGTACAGTAACCTCCTCTCGTAAAGGTATTCTCTGTCTTTCCTTTAACTTCTTATAGAAAGATTCGAACCATTCTGGCTTTATGCCTTTTTCAATTAATTCTTCTTCGATTGTCATTCCTAGACTCAATAGAAACAGTAATTTATAAGCTTTTAGGCACTGAAAGTGACCAAAATAAATTAATACCCAAACAAGCTACTTAAACCAACTCTTCCAATTCCAGTGGGAGAGAAAATGCTCCTGGGAACGAAGTAAGTTACTAATCTCTTTTTCTATTTGCTTCTGGTCAGGAAACTGCTGCTCGGCTCTCCTAAACTCTTTGGTGTGGAAGGTACATCTTCCTTCGTTATGGGTAAATTTCTGGTGCTTGTGCAACATCTCATGGTACATAATATAATCCAAGACAGGTTCCGGAGCATTCTTAAACAAAGCCGAAACGGTAATAGTATCATTATGAAAATTATACGAAGCCAGCTTTCTTTTGGCATCCATACCCCAGGCTAAGTTGGTTTTCTCTAAGCAGCCGTAAAAGAAACGCTCATTCACGCGTTGAAATGAAGTCTCTAGAAGTGGATCGCTCCTATTTTTCTGGGTTAAGAGGGGAATGTTCTTGATAAAATTATTATACAACTCAATGTTTGGAGTACTGATTTTTTTCCTGAACAATTTCAGCAGCAATGACTGAATCAGGCCAATCTTAATTTCATCGTCAATGTCTTTCCACTGTAAATTCAAATGTATAGCAATCTTCTGTTGATTTGAATGGATATTCGCATTAAAATCGGCCAGTTTTAAGTTGTAATTAATTTCCGACTGGTAGGAGAACTCTTTATCAGGAAACAAACGCTGATATGCCTCTTGGACCAGATCCATTTTATCCTATCTCAAATCTTAACAAAGCAGCAATTCCGCCCATCTCTTTTAACTGTATTCCTTCCCGAGTTTCGGTAGAGATTATCTTCACCTGCGCCCCCCCTTTAGTTGCTTTATCTTCCAGCTCAAAGATTTTTTCCTCGGAAATATTCTCAGATAGCAACAGCAAATCCACTGCATTCATCTCCAATGCTCTCAAAGTTTCTTTCTCTCCATAAGTAACTTTTCCCGGACTATTAAGGAGCTGTTGGAAGAATCTTTCCATGATTTTCTTCTCCTGACCTACTTCCTCTGCTTCTAACAAATCAATAGACTTGTCTAGCAACTCTTGTAACCCAAAATCTCCAGTATAAGAAAGATCTTTAGTTCCCAAGATTTTTTTCTTTAAATCTCCAGTTAGATAATCGTGATT
>JACRPJ010000046.1 GCA_016213985.1 Candidatus Woesearchaeota archaeon | reverse complement strand
CTGATCAAGAGCTAAAAGAAATCTGCGATCGTTCTAATGAGTTGTACTACGAGTTTTTACCCCGATATGGAAAGGATGCTGAATACTGTTTAACCGATGCTCATCGAAGAAGAGATCTTTTAGCAACAAATCTAAGACAGCTTTACCACATCTCTAGAACAAGAGAAGATAGCCATGCTCAATGGGAAATAAGGGCTATTGCTGAAAAAATGTCTGCTCTGGCCCAAGAAGTTGCTCCGGCAACCTCCATTTTACTGGGTGGAAAAGATAAGTTTGGAGCAGTAAAAGCAAGGGTGTATGACGAGAAACAATGACTAGGGGAAAATTCGTCGTAATTGATGGAATTGATGGAGTAGGGAAAGGGGTATTTTTAGATGCTCTTATAGAAGAAGCCGAAAAAGAAGGAAAAGGGATGTTCGATGTGCATGAATACTAAAAAAAACAGGAAGTTCATCCTGATCCTAAAGGAATTATCCGGGAGAATTTCCATTTAGTGATTACGTCTGAACCCACTTTTGTAGGACTTGGAAAGTACCTCCGCGAAGAGCTGATTGCTAAAAACCAGCGTAATTATTCACCGGAAGCCGTCGCCGAAGCCTATGCTCTAGATAGAAGAATCTTATATGAGCAACTGACGCTTCCCTTACTAGAAGCAGGGATCGATATTTACCAGAGCAGATCTTTTGCCAGCAGCATAGTTCACCAGCGCCAAAGCGCTTTAGACGAAGGAAGAGACTTTAAGATGGAAGAAATCTTAGCCATTCCCGGAAACGCTTTCTGCTATGCCCATCCTATGGATTATTTGATTGTTCCTATTATTGAAGATGTTCAGGAAGCGATACGAAGATCGCAGCAGAGAGAAAAGAAAGACCATTGTAAATTTGAAAACTTGGAATTCCAATTAAAGCTAAAGGTGCATTATGAAAGTGAAGAGTTCAGAGCGGTCTTCTCCAAAATTAAAGTACCCCTAATTTATATGGATGCGGGTGTAAGCATAGAGCATTCCCGACAGCAGGCACGGGAATTCTATCACCAGCATCTACGCATTGGCGCAGGAAAGTAGGACGCAAAGTTCAGACGGATAAAAATGACCAAAAAAATTACTCCTCCTCTTCTTCTGCTTTCTCGAAAAAAGAATCCAATTTCTGGCAATTCAGTTGTGCTTTGTATGATATTTTAGACATAGACATCCACCACCCCTTTTTCTCCTAAAACACCTATCGTAGTCTACGGAAAACCAAAGGGTATATAAATTCTACTAATTTTAAAAATATATTCTTGAAGCCGATACCACTCGATAAATATAATGAAAAATCACTACTGCAGATAGTAATTTTGGAATCACTACTTTTGCAGAAATATAGAGAAGTAAATTAAGCTTTGCCTTGCTTTTCCACGAAATTGATTAGATTGTGCTCAAGAATGCTTCCGTCGTGAACATCGATCTTGAGATTAGCAAATTTTAATGAGGTGGTGATGAAAGTAACGTTCCATAAGGTTTTCCCATGAAAGGTTTGCAACACCACAAACCCATTGCCAAACCCCTCTTTGGGGAAATATTTAGCTTTGTTTTCCTCAAACAAGTTTTTAACCTGGTCCAAGTTCGTTTTTACCATCCCGACATCCAACTTCTCTACCACCGCCTCTTTCTCTTTGAACACGTCATCTGCAGGCTTGATGGCCAAGCCCTTTTCCCCTAGGGTGAAGACAGTAATCTTTTCGTCTTGCTCATTTAAAAAGCCTACTTCCCAACACCCATTAATACCAAAATAAGGAGTTAAAGAACAGAACAAGTGGGATAAGAAGCTATGGGGATGCTTGTTCTTCCACTGTTTATACAACTCATCTTCTTCCACCAGATGCACTAACTCTGATAGGACGATTAATGCCATTATGAATACTCTCTCCAGATATGCTTGCATTTAGTGCATTTAAAGAACCTCGTCTCTGGTTCATCCGCTCCTCTGGTCTGCTGGGTCCAATAGTAAGCAATGTTGTTACTGCATTTCTCGCAAGTAATCTTGATTTTAGGGTGTATCTCTACTGTTTCTATCACTTCTATCTTTTTCCCAGTATCAACCCTTTCCCTGATTTCGGCTGCTTCTCCCTCTGGAGACTTACTAAAACCACAGGAGCAGTACAGTATCTTTTTGCCACCCTTTTCCTTAGGCCTAAGTATTGAGCCACATTTAGGACAAAACATAATCTCTCACCACCCTTCTGCTAATATGCCCAGAATTCAGCCCGGATTTATATAATTTGCTTATCTCGGACGTATAGTATTGACTAAGCACCAATAAGTGTGGGGCTTTACGCTTCTCTTGTGTAACCAAAACTAGCGTTCAATCTTAATCCCTATTAGCCTAGCCGCATCCACCGCCAGGATCTTAACCCATCCAAGGTAAGGTATTCTTATTATTCCCTTACCATAGACTCTGGATTCGCTTATCCTGGTCTCTCCCATCACCCCGGCGATGCTCGCACTGTTATGATCCCCTTTGGTTTGGTAGTAGTAAGTACCATCTTCTTTCCATATTTTTATTACCCGATGGATTATGGGTTGAGGCTTATTTCCTTGGAAAACCAGAATATCTCCCCTCTTGATATTACCATTATGCGCACGCCAAAGTAGGATTACATCTCCTTTGTCAACGCCATCACGGAAAGGGAAGCGCTTAAATTCTTCTTTGGTAATGCCATTTTGCTCATACCACTGCCCACAGACGTTCCAAAAGCTGCTCAGTGATTCGGGAAAAGCATCGAATACCTGTCCACAGATAATTTCGTCATGCAGACCATGCTCCATGCTCTCACTTACCACTGCTACCAGCGGATAGCTTGTTCCCATGGCCAATCCCAGTAAAGGATAAACGATAAATTTTATTATTAGAAAAGCTACTACAATGTTTGCCAGCCAACTCCAGATCGAATCCTCTTCCCAGAAGAAGTGCCATCCCTTTCGGCTCAGCTCCCGGGCACGGTCAAAAATCTTTCCCATTTCTGTAGTCATTATTTAGCGCTTTAAAAAGGTTTTTATACTCAAACCGATTTGCATCAGTTGATGGTAAAGTTAAAAGTAAAAAAAGAAAGAAAGACCCGGGATTGGGATTTGATTTTCAAAGTAGGATTGATGGTAACTTTGGTTATCTCCGGGACTCTGCTGGGGATAAATTACGTTTACGAAATCACCAAGTACTCTCTTATGTTGTTTTTCTCACTGCCGGTAGTCTGGTCAATCATTGGGATGCTTCTGGCCCAAAAGTATAGCTCTCCCGAGCAGCGAAATATGCACAAAGTGTCTGATTTCATCGTGCAATCTCTGGTAGGATTTTTTGGAGCTTTTTTTTTGATGTTATATTGGCTTAAGAGCAAAAGCATACTTTTATTCATTGCAGCGATAGCCGTGCTATTTGTATTTCACGGTTACAGTTTACGCTCGTTAAGAAGATATTTGGTACAGAGGAACATTCCCGTCAATTGGCTATTGGTATGGACGATAACTGGATTATTGATGATAACCGCAGCAGTAGCTGCCTTCATCCAGCAATTCTGGAGCACCCTCTGGGCGCTCATAGTGTTAGTAATGGGGACTATATTCATCATCAGCAAATTTTGGCGAAGCTTGACTAAGCAGTTCTGGTACGCCCAGAGATACAGAGTGTTTATAACCATGGGCTTTGCCTTTAGCTTCGTATCTTTGGTGCTATGGACATTCGTATTCATCTCAGTGGGCTTTTCAGTGTTAAAGTAAGATGGATCATTTAGAAGAAGATAGAACCAAAGAACTGGTCAAAAAACTAATTCTTAAGATCAAACAGAAAAGAGAATTAAAATGGATAAGCGATGCAGTAGTTAATGAGAAGCTGTTTGAGTATCTAAAACAAAAGCCGAAATTAAACCTGGAAAATAAGTGTTCTGCGGATTACAGGCAAGTGATAAAAGAAATTCGGGCTAAGTTGCGAAGCGCCTATGGCTTGTTCAGAGAAGAGAAAGTGGAAGTAGGTAATTTTAAGAACATTAAAGAAATTTTAACCAGACATTCTTCTACTAAAGAAAGAGTAGAGTTTTATCCCAGATTGTACCAGAAATTGTTTAAAATTACGGGGAAAGTCTCTTCTATCCTGGATTTGGGCTGCGGCATTAATCCTTTTTCTATTGAGTTCATGGGATTAAATAGATTGAATTATTATGCTTATGATATCAATGAGAAGGAAATAAATCTGCTAAATCGTTACTTTTCCAGGAAGAACCAAGAAAACAAAGCTTTTCGAGGTCAGGCTGAAGTTTATTAAAAAATTACCCCCAGCGGATCTCTGCCTCATGTTTAAAATTACGGATATATTAGATGAAGGGAAAGGACATAAAAAAACCGAAGACCTCTTGAAAGCAGTTCCAGCCCGCTTTGTAGCGATCAGTTTCCCTACCCTGACCATGAGCGGCAAGCCCATGACTGCTCCCAGGAGAAGCTGGATGGAATGGTTGTGCAGAAGATTAGAATATTCTTATAAGATTCTAGTGTTAAGTAATGAAATAATTTATGTGATTAAAAAGAGACTTTAAAAAAGATAAAAGCGTAATAACTCACTGCTTCTTAACCCGGAAACATGCCCAAATATTACGTAGATATTCCGGCAGTAGAGAAGGGATGGGGATTCTCTCACTGTCACGATGTAGTTGACGCGGATAGCCCGGAACAGGCAGCAAGAACACATCGACAGGAGTTCGATACTCTGCCCAACACCGCCACTCTTCTTCCCGATGATATGCACGATTGGCCGAAAGAGAAGATACTTTCTCATTATGGATACCTGCATGATAAACTGGGGGACAAGCGCTTTTATGAAGAGGTAATGAAAGCACCCAACCCTTTTCTGCCTCCAGAAGCAGAAAAGACTCTTGAGAAAGCTCTGAGAGTTTATCCCATCGGAACACTCATCGTGGACAAACACACATTTAGTTATGAAAAAGATGAATGGGGTAGGGATACTTACATACCAGCTAGAGTTGGAGATATACATGGGGTGGTAATAGGTATATCACCATATGCCCAACGCGATGGTTCAAAATATTCAGTCGAAGCTAAATTTATCGAACTGGGAAAGAATACTACTGTAGGAATTCCAAATAAAAGCAAAGACCTCCGCAAGGCTTACTTTTGGGAGAGAAAAAATAAAAGTTACTATCCTGACGACCTAGAAGAGAGGCTGGGTCTGGATTGTAAAATTCTAAAAGAAGAGTTTTCTCGGATGATAAAAGTTCCCAATAAAGTTAAGAAAAGCCCTATTTTGGATAGGATTATAGAATATTTTTTTTGATTACAGGCAAGAGCGGGGCTTTACACCCAGCAAAATTTTCCAGACTGTAAAGACTCAAGTTTATAGCATCATTTACAAAAGTAAGTTATTATTGTTTATCTTTGTGATATAAATCTGCAAGAACAATTTTATCCTCTTCTTTTAGATAGTGATAAGATAAACGAAAAGGAGAAACATATACTTCCCGAGTTCCCTTTCGAGTATAACGCATCGGTTTGCCAATCTCAGGATTTTCTTTGATTTTTTCAAATTGTTTTATGATTCTTTCTTTCAGTGCAGGGTCTTTAATTCTTGAAAAAATCTTCTTAAACTCGGGATCAAACTCTACTATTACCATTTTTTAACTTCTTTCATAAATTCATCGAAATCCATACGGATAAACTCTCCTTTTTCATATCTTTTGAGAGCTTCTTCAGTTCGTTTAGCAAATATTAAATCCTCTCTCAGATTTTTATCCATCTCGCTCGCTTTTTTCATAATAATCTGTCCACCGTTTTTGATTACAATGATTTTTTCTCCTTCATTAATATCTTTCCTCATGTCTGCTGGTATTACCACCTGACCTTTTGAACTCATCGTAGTTATTGCAATATTCATATTATCTCACCAAGTAAGACAAATCTTACTTATTATATAAATCTTTCGCCAAAAAAGATTAAATTAATATATCCTGAGCTAAAATTATCAGTTAATGGGGCTGTGGTCCAGCTTGGACTCCCTCGTGGAGGAGCAACTAAGATTGGCGGTTCGGGTGCTTTCAGAAAAACCGCCAGACCGGGGATATTCTTAAGAATACCGGACTTCAAATCCTCGCAGCCCCATTTGATTCTCTAGCAGTTGGGGCGAGAGGTTTCATAAGCTTTAAATAGAAACAATTTCTGCTAAAATATAGAAGGGGTAAAAATGGAGAATATAGAAGAATTATTCCAATCGATATACT
>JACRPJ010000045.1 GCA_016213985.1 Candidatus Woesearchaeota archaeon | reverse complement strand
TTTTTTTTTTTTTTTTTCTAGATAGAATTCTCCCTGCCTCATCACTGCCAGAGCCGATTGATGCATAAGGGGTTGACGAGCGGATAAAAGAGCAGTTTCCAAAATAAAAATAATATATCTCAAATTTTTCTCCATTAATCCCACCAACAAGAATAGAGTTCGGGTAAACTATTTCTTTGTTTAACTGGTTAAAATAATCTGCTATTGGTTTTTTGAATTCAAGATCGAGAGGACTTCCTTCTTTTGTCTTTCCTGCTTGAAACTCGCTTAAGGAAATATTATAATTTGCTTGGATACAAGAATCTTTGTAGTTATTAATAAAAGAAATGGTTGATTTGGATAAATGTTTTGATAGTTCATTAAAATCACATTTCTCTGGTAAAACTGTTCTGAGTTGATCATAAGTTTTTTCTAGAAAATCCATAATCCCAGAACCACCGAATACAAAATTATTTATCACTCTTAATTTATTAGCAACATTCAATTTTCTTACGTAACTAGAGGCTTGTTCATCAGTAATAGCTGCTCCTGAATCACCGAATGAAAGCATGTTGACAACAGTCATTTTAGAGTCACCATTGGGATTGTAGAACCATTTGTTTATAAACTTTTCTATATTTTACTACTATGTAATACTAAATAGTCCACTTAACCGCAATCGTCCCGGGTCCTCTTCTGCCTACAATGGGGCCGTCGTCATAAAACAGCCCGGCTTTGGCCATATTATCGCGAGCCATTTGGGCGCAGGAAAAAGTGGCTAGGATTCCCGTGGGCTTCAATACGCGGTACATTTCTTTGAAGAAGGCTTCACCCCACATCTCCGGAGAGGATTTGGGAGAAAAGGGATCAAAGAAAATCGCGTCAAAATAATTTTTGGGGAGTTTTCTGCACGTCTCTCGGGCATCTCCAAGAATAATTTTAACTTTTACTTTCCCCTCTCGTAGCTCCAAGTTCTTTTGGGTTAATCTCCGGTAACGAAAGTCCCGCCTGCTCGGAGCTATCTCCGCACTAAAGTGCGGGGCTTTACGCTCCTCGCTTACTCTGGCGGACTTTCGGAACAGAAAATTTCGCTCTGAAGAGCGGGGCTTTGCACCCAGCGAAATTTTCTTGTAATACTTGAAGAATTTTATGGGCGGGTCAACTTCCTGAATCTTTTCGATAATTTTGGGGTCAGATTCTAGACCAATAACTTCAATCTCGCAGTCGGGATTTTCTTCTAGTGCTACATCAATAGCCATGGCTTCATTGTAGCCCATTCCTGAGCAGACATCTAAGATTGTTATCTTTCCCGTTCTTGCTAACTCCTTGGTTTTGCAGGGAATAGCGTACTTTTTCAGCGCTTCTTCTACCGCACCGGTCTGGGAATGATAAGTCTCTTGTACTTGTTCGTTAAGAAATGTTTCCGTTCCATCCGCAGTTATGATTTTTCGCATGGTTAAATAAGCAAGCAAGAAGCATGGATATTTTTTGTCAAAATCAGCAACTCAGCCCCATCACTGCTAATTCTCTCTCACTTAGGCATGGCTTCAATGCTCTGCAGTATTTATTAGTATTTTTCTCCGGATTAAGTGCAAAGCCCGGGAGAATGTATTTAGAGGGAAGTACAATCACATTTTTGTTCTTTTTGTTAATCTGCAGCAGATTCTGGCAATTAAAGTCATTAGCGATTAAATCAAAGCTTTCCCAGTTATTAAATCTTACCGAGAAATCGTATCTCTCTGAATCTTGGTCGCAGGGGATGGCTGCTTTTCTGATGGAATGTCCCACTGACGTTTTTAGTAGTCTGTAAGAGGCGCTTTTATCCTGCTCGTTTACCTGTACGCAGATGTCCGCAAAGCTCGTTAATGGATAAAACTGATTTTTGGCGATTTTATTTTCTAAGATATTGCTCATCTCTTGATCTAGTTCTGCTCCGGTTTGGAAGTAAATAGCTTTGCCAGTGCTGATCCCTTTAATCAAAAAAGTTAATCCCATTACCAGTAGAACTCCCACAATCAATACCATCATCACTTTGGTAGCGTCATACCCTTTTAGCTTTTCCGAAAGTGTATCCAAAAATGTAATTGCTGTGGGCGTTTCTTTTGATGTCACTGATCTTTTCTCCACAAATTTGCTGTAATTATGTTTAAGCGTTTCTTTGTATGCCCATCTTGCTTCCTCTTCGCTCCACCCGGTCTTCATCAGCTCTTCTTTTATTTGGTGGAATTTTGCTCCCTTCTTAATTTGTTGAGTAATATAGGCATGTATCTGGGGAGTAAGTTCTACTTCGAATTTTCGGAGTTCTTTCTGTTTTTGGTTGAGGTAATAAATTGCTCCCAGAGCAACGGAGATTACCACAATGCTTAGGAAGATGTACAAGAGTATGTTCATCAAGTTGTTCTTCTGGCTCACTTCGGCCTCTATTTTTTTGAGTTCAGATTTAGTAGCAGATAAGTTGGTTTGAAGTATCGCTAGTCCTGAATAAACTTTAGTTACTTCCTTTTTCAGTTCTTCTTTGGCCTGGTCCTGCTGATAGTTCACGATCTGCAGGTTATCACTTAATTCAGTTAATTTGGTATTAAGCTGTTCTATGCTGCCGGGGTCAAGCTGGCTAAACTTGCTGTTTAACTCGTTTATCTGCTGCTGTATGCTAGATGATTCACTCTCTAGCGTGCTTATCCTTTCTTGGAGGAGGTTTAACTGAGTTTGATCAAAAATAGATGTATTCATAAAAGCACCGTTTGTGTTGGTGGTATTTTCCATAGAAATAGTTAGATCAGTACTTGTCTTTAGGAAGCAGCTGTTTTGGAGAAGGTCACAGTACACTTCCTCATTGTATAATGCTTGTAAATCGGTGCAATCTTGGTCGCTTTCGCAATATTGAAAGAGATCTTCATCTGCTTGGACTAAGATATTTCCCCCTAGTAACAGTAGAACTATTCCCAGTACGAATAACTTTTTCATCTTTCCTCCTTTTAAACTTAAGCTTAATTTAAGGATTTATATACTTTATTGTGGTAAAAGCTCTGTCCTAAGAATCTGTAACCACAGAAGTGCGCTATAATTCAATTCTTAATCTCTCCGCCAAAACAATACTTGCGAGAAAAAGGTTCGGGAAGAGAAAAATATTTCTCATTCAGAATCTGGCTGATGGACTCTTTCAGCAGGGGAATCATTCCCAGATTTAATTTTGGTTGAGAAGTATTCGAGATTAATCCCGAAAGATAAGAAGAAAGATCGTTAGTGCTTACGATGCTGATTTGAGGATTCTGTTTATTTTCTCAATTTAAATCAAAGTATTCCGTCACCAGCTGGAATAATTCTAAGTCAAGAGAGGATTGCTTTAAGTGCTCCATAAATTTAGGCTCTTTAACAAGGTATCTTTCTAAATTATGTTTCTCTTCTTTCCTATCTTTAAAGAGAAGCCAAGCCGACCGCTCCGGAAATTTGTCTTCTTCTTCAAAAAGAGAGGGATTTAATATTGTACTCCGGTACAATTCTATAAATGGTTCATGCAGTTCATTCGGAGCGAGGTTCGTTTTCCAGGACAACTGGTAGAAAGGATTATCGTTCTGCACCACGATTACATCCAGAAATCTCTGTTGATCTAATTTCAAGTAGAAATAAGATACTTTTTTGGTTCTATTTCTTTCTTCTCCTTTCTTTGGTTTTCCAAATAGTATTCTCTGCAGTCTGGACTGTTCCTCAGCATCCGCTTCGTAAAAGTGAGGATCGATTAGCATATCCACTCCAGAAATAAGTTTGGTTTTAAAGATTACGCTGGAAATTGAGTAGAAACCACTTCGTTTAAAGAATAACCTTTAAATAAAACGGGATATTGCCTAAGCTAAAATGCTAGATATTAACTTTATACGGAAAAATCCCGCTCCGGTGAAAGCTTCAGAGAAGAAGCGCAACCGCAGCCCCTTAATCGTAGATGAAGTGCTCAAGCTGGATGAGCAGTGGAGAACAGAATTAAAGACTTTAGAAACTTTAAAGCATCGGCGCAATGTCGTTTCTGAAGAAATCAATCAAGCCAAAAAAAATCGGAAAGAAGCGATTGCTAAGAAAAAGATTGAGGAGATGCGCGAAGTAGTAGATGAAATCAGGCAGTGCGAAGAGAAAGTAGGCCTGCTGCTTAGCGAAAGAAATCACCAATTAAAGCTAATCGGTAATGTTCTTCATGAATCCGTTCCGGCGGGAAAAGATGAAACTGAAAATAAAACGGTAAAAACCGTAGGAAAGCTTCCTAAATTTGATTTTCCGATTAAAGACCATATTGAATTAGGATTAGAGTTAGACTTAATTGATTTAGATGTCGCGGCTAAGAATTCCGGAGCACGATTCTATTATCTGAAGAACGAAGCGGTATTGTTGAGCCAGGGCTTACAGCGGTTGGCTCTCGATCGCCTGCTGAAGAAAAAATATACTTTAATCCAGACTCCCTGCATGCTTAATCGGGCTGCTCTGGAAGGCGGAGTGAACATGACCGAGTTTGAGGATACCATTTATAAAATTGAAAATGAAGATTTGTATTTGATCGGAACGTCTGAACATCCTCTGGTGGCCCTGAAAAAAGATCAAGTGATTACAGAAGCGGAGCTTCCATTGAAAATCTGCGGAATCAGCGCTTGCTTCAGAAAAGAATTAGGCTCTCACGGCCGAGATACTAAAGGAATTTTTCGAGTGCACCAATTCAATAAAGTAGAACAGATTGTCTATTGCCGACCGGAAGATTCTTATGAATATTTTAAAGAGATCCAGCTAAACTCGGAAGAATTGTTCAAAGAGTTAGGGATTCCATTTAGAGTGGTAGCGATCTGCTCCGGAGATCTCGGCAATAAGCAAGCTTTACAGTATGACATCGAAGCCTGGATGCCCGGACAGAATGAAAAGAAAGGTGCCTATCGCGAAGTAACTTCCTGCAGCAATTGTAAAGATTATCAGGCCGTCACTTTGAATACTAAATTTCAGCGGAAAGACGGAACTAAAGAGTACGTTCATATGCTGAACAATACTGCTCTTACCGATACCCGGCCGATTATTGCCATCCTGGAAAATTTTCAGACTAAAAACGGAACGGTAAAAATCCCGGAAGTGCTCTGGCTTTACATGAATGGAATAAAAGAAATAAAAAAGAAGTGGAATAAATGAATGATATAGTTGTTCTCAAAAAAATTGCCGGTCATGAAAAATCTCGAAATCGCTAGGATTATGTACCATATTGCAGATATGCTGGAATTGCAGGAAGTACAGTTCAAGCCTCAGGCTTATAGGAATGCTGCCCGCAGCATCGAAAATCTTTCCGAAGATGTTAAAATAGTATACGAGCGGGGAGAGCTGAATAAGATTCCGGGAATAGGAGAGCATATCGCTCAAAAGATTGCTGAGGTTATAGAGACGGGAAGATTAGAATACTACGAGCAGCTGAAGAAAGAAGTAGGCTTCGATATTGAGCAGTTGTTGCGCATCCCCACTTTAGGCCCAAAGAGGATAAAAGTCCTACATCAAGAGTTAAAGATCAATGACCTTGGTGACCTTGAGAAAGCGGTTAAAATGGGGAAATTACGTGGAATAAGGGGATTTGGTGAAGAAACCGAAAAGCATATTTTAGAAGGAATAAAACTTATTCGTTCTAAGCCGCTGCGTTACACTTATGCCCAGGCACAGCTTATCGTTGAAGAGATAATCCGATATTTTAAGAAATTTAATTTTGTAAAGAAGATAGAGGTTGCTGGCTCATACCGCCGAGGGAAGGAAACCGTGGGCGATCTTGATTTCTTGGTGGTTTCGCCGCAGCCCCAAAAAGTGATGGAATCATTCATTAAGCTGCCCGACGTGAAAGAGGTCCTGGCCAGAGGAGCAACCAAAAGCTCTATCCGGCTACGTAGCGGAATGCAAATAGATGTGCGAGTGGTACAGGAAAAAGAATTTGGCTCCGCCCTGCTTTATTTTACGGGCAATAAAGAGCATAATATTGAAGTGAGGAAAATTGCCCTCTCCAAAGGGTATACTCTCAGTGAATATGGACTATTTAGATTAAAACCAAAAAAATGGGTTGCTGGCAGGAGCGAAGAAGAGATTTACCCGAAATTAGGATTGCGTTATATGGAGCCTGAGCTGCGTGAAAATATGGGGGAAATAAAAGCAGCACAGGAAAATCGGTTGCCTCAAATAATCACCGCAAAAGAGATTAAGGGCGTATTCCATAATCATTCTACTTGGTCGGAAGGGAGTAACACTCTCTGGGAGATGGCCAAGAAAGCAGAGGAAATGAAATTAAAATTTATTTCTTTTAATGATCATTACAGTAATCTCGGAATACTCCGAGGCCTGACTGAGAAACGTTTAACCGGCTATCTAAAAGAAATAGAAAAAGTAAGAAAAAAAGTAGGGATAAGAATATTTTCTGGAATAGAAATTGATATTCAGAAAGATGGCAATCTTACTCTGGCCAAAAATAAACTAAAAGAATTAGACGTGATAATTGCGGCAGTACATACTTCTATGGACCTGCCTGAAGCAGAGATGACTAAAAGAGTGTGTATTGCACTGGAGGACTATCCAATAAATATCCTCGGCCATCCCATGGGTATAAAATACGGGGAGCGAGAAGCCATGAAACTCAATCTAAATAAAGTGTTTGAAGTTGCTAAAAGAAATAATGTATTTATGGAGGTAAACTCCGTTCCCAATCGGATGGACCTGTCGGGACCAAATGTAAAGTCAGCTTTGGATGCTGGATGCAGGATAGCCATAAGCACTGATGCGCATGAAGCAGAACAGCTGAATACTTATCTTTTTGGGGTACTGTGTGCCCGCCGGGGATGGGTCGAGAAAAAAAATATTCTTAACTGTTGGAGTATCAGTCAGATA
>JACRPJ010000044.1 GCA_016213985.1 Candidatus Woesearchaeota archaeon | reverse complement strand
GAACGGAAAGAGGAGGTTCCACAAAACTAAATATGAAAATTACCTTTCGAGAAGCATTTTATGGAACGTTGCTATTATTTATCTTAGTTGCGGTTGCTTTTTTGTCAAAACCGGCATATTGGTATGCCCTAGGGACAGCCTTATGGACCATCACTGTTTTATTAGATTACAAATATTCCTCACAAAAACCGTACTGGCTATACCTCTACCCGATGGGGATTGCGGCCATACTTCTTCCTAAAATAATCTTGTGCTCACTAATTTGGATTCTGCCGGGAGGGGTCTTATCTTCAGCTCTATTCAGGAAATACGGATTCAGGGACAGAGTGATTTCCGGAGTGTTATTCACGCTGGTTCTGATGTTAATCTCTATTCTCTGGTCCTATCTCGGACTACCCATTAACCAATCCCTCTTAATCATCCTCTTCTTACTGCCGCTTCTGCTGTTACTTAAAAAAACGGTTAGGGAAGAACTGCAACTAATTTTTAAGAAAGAAATAAACTATAAACTGCTATTTTCTTTGATGTTGCTCTTTACCATTACCCTAGCAGTCTTCTCCCCTTTTCTCAATGAGACTAAACTGCCTCAGACCACCGCCGCAGAATATTACTCTTCCGGAAAGTATGTGGAAACTTCTTTGTTAAAAGAAAACTCTTTTCCCCTCTGGGAAATAAAAAATACTTTGGGACAGGCAAGATACACTTTAGACACGCCATTGTACTTTTGGATGTCTGCAGTAACCGGAGTATTAGCTGGTAAAGGATTGCTCTTTGTATATAACCCCTTATTTTTATTCTTAATGTTATTCCTTACTTCTGGATTATATCTGGGCTTACTTAAATTAATCAACAAAAACAGCTTAGCAATATTAGGTGCCACTTTATTCATTACTGCCGAACCAATTGGCCATGCTCTAGGAGCATCTGGAAATATGAAAGCTTTTGCGGCATTTGCTCTGGCGATAATTCCTTTCTATTTTTTTACCCGATATTTAGAAACCAAAGAAAGGAGCGATTTAACATTAGTCATTTTAGGTTCTGGAATTTCGCTCCTGGCACACATTGCACCAATTCATTTGCTCTTTGCGATATGTTTTCTTGCAGTGGTTATCTTCGTTAAAGAGATAAAAGCATTAGGAATAAAAAAGTTGGGAGAGACGCTACTTACATTAGGTTTAATAGGGATATTTCTTTCTTTTTGGGTGCTGCCTTTTTTGAAGTATGTTTATAAGACCATTAGCCAGGTTGATGCTCAACTGAAAATATCTTTAATAGAATATGCAAAAACAAACTTAGTTCTCGCAATTGTTGCCATAATCAGCGTTTTAGTATTGGCTTACTTTATTTATTCTAAAAAAGAGAGGTGGGAGACCGTTTTAGTAGGAGCAATCCCCCTGCTATTTATCATCCCCTACGTCTATGATAATCAGTACTTAAGTGGAATATTCTCCCTATTCAAGATTGTAGAATTCCATAAAACCGAGGTGATCTTTTTTCTGGCAGTAACTTTCCTGGTAGTATTAATGCTGAAAAACCTGCTGGATTACCTTCACAAAAAAGTGCGTTGGTTAGGAATTACTCTAATTACCAGTTGTTTCATTTTCGCGGCTATCAGCGGTTACCAGCTACATAATAATTTCAAAACTTATGTTTCCGAAGAGATCCACTCGGAAAAAGTATTCACCAACGAATTTAATTTTGTCAAAAATCTTCCTCCGGGGAATGCGTTCACCTTCGGAGTATTCGGACTGGCAATTGATGGAGCATTCTACGACCTAACCAATCATCCCACAATTGGGATAGGTTTTGCCGGAGCGCAGGAAAGTTATCTACAATATCGCATAAGAATGGATGATGGACAAACTATTTACGAGAACACTCGGGACTATATCACTAACATTTTCAAATTAAGCGGAACCAAGTACCTTTTCATTAATCGATGCAGCCCGGGAGGAGACGGTATTCTTAAAAAATTATTTTATGAGACTTACCTGAAGAACAAAGAAGATCCGGAATATAAAATACTATATGGACCTAAAGACAATTGCTTTTTAATCCTAGAATTAGAAAATGTTTCTTTTGCCCGAAAGGTTAAACTGGCGCAGTTAGGCTTCTCGGAATCCGAGATTAAAGACACTGAATGCATCCGGGTGACCCATGGGAGATGTCTGACCACACCTAAATTTGACAAACAATTATACAATCGCCCTGACGGATTCGAAATCATCTGGTCGGAAGGGGAAGGAAATTATGTATTGAAAAGCACCACTCAAGAGATTCCTTCCGCGAATGAAGAAAAGATAGAATATTCTAGAACCTCAGACACCGAAATAATTTTAACCGGAAAGATGAGCAATGACTGGATTTACATTGCGGAATCCTATTTCCCGAGGTGGAAAGCTTATGATGAAGAAAGGAATGAGTTAGAGATAAGAAAAACAAATCTGGGAACGATGGCGATAAAAGTAAGTGGTTCTACGAAGAGCATTACGTTGGAATATAAGTTCCCTTTATGGGAGAAAGGATTGTATGCTTTATCTTTAATTGCGATAATCGGTTTAGGATTTTTATTTTGGCTTGGAAAGAGGAAAGAAGTAAACGTAGTACATAATTAAATTGATTAACTAATTCTATTGATTTTTAGTTAAATAATCCAAAATAATCTGTTCCGCCAGTTCTTCCGCGGGCCTATCGGTTACCACCTGAAGAACGTCGTGATGCTTTACGATCACCTCAATCGGCTCGTTATCCATAAACTTCTCCCAATTGTTTAGTTTCCATCGATCATATACATTCCCACGTTGTTGTAACCTATTCTTTAACTCTTCTTCACTTGGCGGAACGCATCTGATTACGGCTAACCGAACTTTGTGTTTGTCAGCTACTGCTTTAAAAAGAGCCACCCAGTCTTTGCGTTCGTCCTCTCGGCGATGATTAAAAGAGAACGGATGGTCTATAATAGGAATTTTGCCCTGGCTCAATTGTAAGTCCGCAAAACCGATTAAGATGCGTAGGGTAGGAATGGATATTTGGTTGTAGGTATCCCCTCTTCTTTCCGTAGTGGAGAAAGCACCCTGAATCAGATCTTTGGGCAGGAAAACACTGTTAGCAAGCCTCTTAGAGACTTCCGTGCCTAGAGACGTCTTACCACTGCCAGCAACTCCGCAGACAATACAAAGCAAAGGTTGAGGAAGCGTGTGCATGAGTAACCTTAAAGTTCAAGACTTAATTAAAGTTCTGTCTAAATTTATAATTTAACTCCCAGCTTTACCAACTCTTTCTCCAAATCCGTTTTTGGGGTGAAATGTATCCCTTTTATTCCCAACCTTTCTGCTCCTTGCACATTTTCAAGCTTGTCGTCAATGAATACGGCTTCTTCTGGAAGGCAGTGGTAATCATCAAGTACAGTTTGATAAGCTATTGCATCTGGTTTCATGATTCCTAATTCGCAGGAAATATAGTAATGTTCGAAATGAAGATATAATCCTAATTCTATGGAGATAGGAATAACTTCCCGTTCTGCATTGGCTAGTGCAACTACAGTATAAGTAGGCTTTAATCTCTCAATAACACTTAAAGTATTCTGATTGAATTCGCTTAATGCCTCTCGATAAATCCCGAGATGCTTAGTTAAGATTTCTGTTGGGGTTAATTGCAGCATTAGCTTCTCTGCAACACGAGTATAAACATCTATTAATCCGATATTTCCTTTAGTAAGTTCTGCTTTATACTCTGAAGTTGTGCTTCTGAGTTCACTAGTACTAACTTCCAGAAAATCAGCTACACGATGGTCTATGGTTTCCACCGCTGGAGAAGTAACAACTCCTCCTAAGTCGAAGATGATTAATTTTGGCATGCTCTATCTTCTAACCACTTTTTCTGGCAGAATTGTTTTCCCTTCTATTCTCGCCATCGCCTTCGCTCTTTCAATCTTCAGCCTTCCTGTACCAACGTATTCTCCTATTCCCATTCCTCCTAAAACATTAACCAGCTGGTCATCAGGAGCGAAAATGTGCGGATGAGTGACCAGAATGCCTTCCGGACCTAAGAACTCTTCGGGTTGAGGTGTATTTATTTTCAAATTACCACTTTCAAATTTGCCTACATAAACTTTTGGGTGGCGTATAGGATGGGATGATCTCATCTGCAGAAATTCCTTTGGCGTATCCGCGTTGGCCCACGGTAAGGCTGGTAACAGATTCCCATAAAGGAGATATAAACCCTTTATAAGTAAATAGTTTTGATTCATTATCGTAAACATTTAAAGTATCCCATCCGCCAATCAAATCTAAGTCAAAATATCTTTTTTTCATAGCGTTAAAATCTAATCCCAACTCCTGAGCTCGCTTTGCAACCAGATGATCTAATCCTTTTGGAACAACAATCCACGGTTCTTTATCTTTAGTAAAAAGCATCAACTCTTCACAAAGTTCACGTAAAGCTGTTTCAACTAAACCTTCTGGACTGTAGGCATGGCTTTTGGAAGAACCGTATCCGGCATTAATGCTGTGGTGTAATTTATGCACTCCTGCCCCTTTGTCTCTTCGATGCATTACCAATGTGAGCCCTTCTGAACTGTCTAATAAGAGTGCAATTCCACTGGAGGCGGGTTTAATCGGATGCTCAGAATCGGCAATAACTGCACTCCCTTTTTTAAGTAGAGAATCATATACTTTAACACCAAATTCAGGTTGTTCTGGAAGCTTGGTGTGTAACGGCTCCGGATTATTTGGGTAATATAAATTTAGAGTAAGCTTTCCATCTGAAAAACTAGCATCTGCCT
>JACRPJ010000034.1 GCA_016213985.1 Candidatus Woesearchaeota archaeon | reverse complement strand
TTTTGATTTAGAGATAGATCTGCACGAATTGGGGTTTACGGAGATGGGCGGGTTGCATTACCGAACCGATCACGATTTAAGAGGTCATCAGGAGATCTCGGGAGAGAACATGGAAGTCATGGACGAAGAATCGGGAAGAAAGTTTATCCCTCACGTCTTGGAATTATCATTTGGGATAGATAGAAATGTGTATGCCTTGCTGGATTTGGCCTACAATGATGATAAAGGGCGAGGAAATATTGTACTTAAGCTGCCTTCGCGCCTGACCCCTTTTTATGGTGCAGTTTTTCCGCTGGTTAAAAATAAACCAGAATTAGTGGAAAAAGCAGAAAAGGTTTACGGGCTTATTAAAAATTGTTATTCCTGCTATTATGATGAGGTGGGGTCGATAGGGAGAAGATACGCCCGGGCGGATGAGATGGGGGTTAAATATTGCCTTACCATAGATTTTGATACATTGCAAGACGAGTCCGTAACCATTCGTGACCGTGATAATACTAATCAGGTGAGGGTAAAAATTTCTGAACTGAAAAATAAGTTGTTTGGGATGTTTTTTAAGTAGAGGCTTAAACCCACCCAACCAGCTGTTAGAATCAAAAAGAATCAAAAGTAGAGTTGCTACCAAAAATTTAAATATCTAGGTTGATTAGTGAACTTATTAAATTAAAAGAGGAAGAATGACTCCAAAAGATAGCTTAACAGTAATTAACCTCCTTGCGGCAGTGGTTATTTTTATGCTAGCAGCATCTAGCGTTATCTATTTCTTAGCCAAATCAGATGCTTCTCTTTCTGGGGCAGCAGTTGCTTCGGAGTCCATGTCTATTTCTAAAGGGGTCTTTACTCCGGTACAGGAATATGTTAAGGATGTATTCTCTCCGGCTAAGCTAGCGACTACGTTGGCTTTTTTATCTTTAGCAGTATTGCTTCTGCTTGTAATAGTTAGCATATTTTTGTTTGCTACTCCTTCCAGCCGGTTGAGGAAGAAGTTAAAGAAGTTAACTTCTGTGACAGAAGAAGAGTCCATTGAGGTTCTTAAGGGCGAATACACCAAAATTTATAATGCTTACTTGGGACTTTCCGAAAAGAAGAAGCAGAACTTTTATGCTCTGGTTAATAACCTAAGAGAACAGATCGAAGAAATACTTAGAGCAGAGAAAAAGGTAGAAGAATTAGTGGAAAAAACTGCCCGGTGTAGTATTGAAGAACAGAAAGCCCTCTACCCAGAACTGTATAATCATTTTTTAAAGCTGCCAGCAAAAACCAGAGATAAGTATTATCCTAGTATTGTGCATTTAAAAGAGAGATTAGAACGAGGGACAACATGAAATTGCTGCCTTCTTTACGGCAGAAGAAACGTTACGTAGTGTTTGAAGTAGTTTCTACCCATAAATTTTCTTTGGCTGAAATCAAAGCAATGGCTGAAGAGGCATGGCTGGGGTTTTTAGGGCAATTAGGAACCGCCCGAGCAACGCCAATGATTATAGAAGAAAAGTATAATCCGGAAACACAGCGGTTCATGGTTAAGGTCAATCATAATTTCGTAGATGAGCTAAAAGCAGCATTGACTTTAAGCAAAAGTATTAAAAATACGCCCGTAATTGTTAAATCAATAGTGGTTTCCGGTACAATTAAGAAGGCCAGTGCTTCCTTAAGCAAGTCAACGTGATTACACCAATCAGCGTAATTATACTAAATGAGGTGGACTGAAATGGACAAGCAAATGATTGATAAAATGGGATATGATAGAAGCATTACGATGTTTTCTCCTGATGGGCGGTTACTGCAGGTAGAATATGCTAAGAAAACGGTAAAGCAGGGTTCAACTGCGTTGGGCCTAGTGTGCAAAGATGGAGTGGTGCTAGTGGCAGATAAAAGAATATCTTCTCCCTTGTTGGTGTCAGAAGCAGTGGAAAAAATGTTTAAAATCGATGATCATATTGGGGCTACCGCTTCGGGAATTATTTCCGATGCTCGGGTGTTAGTAGATCGGGCACAGCTCAAAGCTCAGCAGCATTCCGTTACCTACGACTCTAAGATTGATGTTCTTTCTATAGTTAAAGACATGTGCGATCTGAAGCAAATCTGCACCCAATCAGCAGGGTTGAGGCCGTTTGGAGTTTCATTGCTGGTTGGAGGAGTGGAAGAGGATGGGACCCTCAAATTATTCTTGACTGAGCCCTACGGCCTATATTTCCAATATAAAGCAGCGGTTATCGGAGAGGGAGATGCAGAAATCGAGCCGGTGCTGCAAAAGAGATATCGTGCAAATATGTTAGTGGAAGAGGGATTGAAATTAGGGTTGTCTCTGTTGAAGTAATTCCTGAAGGAGTAGTTTCACTTTGACCGGATAGATGCTGCTTACATTGAGATTAAAGAGAAGAAGTTCACCAAGTTAAAGAGTTGGCCGAAGGAATGGACTATCTTCCAGGGGATAATACTTATCGAGAAGATGAAAAAATCTATTCTAAAGTTTTAGGTTTGGTAGGGTTGTCCGGGAGAGTTATTAGAGTGACTCCACTTTCTGGTCCATACATCCCTCGAGTGGGAGACAAGATTATAGGTAAAGTTATCGATATTACTATGAGCGGCTGGCGGGTAGATACGGAGACAGCTTATTCCGCCCTATTAAACGTGAAAGATGCTACTACCCGTTATATTAAGAAAGAAGAGGACCTAAGCAAGCTTATTGCGGTAGGAGATTATGTAATAGTGAAGATAATAAATGTCACTTCTCAGAATTTGATCGATCTTAGCATGAAAGAGCCGGGTTTGTTTCCTATTAAAGGAGGGAGAGTTATCCGCATAAACAATCAGAAGGTTCCCCGGGTCATAGGTAAACAGGGTAGTATGATTACTTTGATCAAGAATAAAACCAACTGTGAGATTACCGTTGGACAGAATGGAGTTATTTGGATTAGGGGAACTTCCGAGAATGAGTTGTTAGCGGTAAGAGCCATCAAGCTGGTCGAAGAGAGGTCGCATCAAGAAGGGCTTACCGAGAAAATGGAAAAATTCCTGGACGAAAACCTAAAAGCAGAGGTAGCAAGCAGTTAATGGTCATGTGGAGGCTCAGGTGGGGGTAATGATATGACTTATACTCAAAGATTGGATGGAAGAAAGTTTGATGAACTTAGGCCGATGGAAGCAAAGGCAGGAGTGATTCCTAATGCTGATGGCTCGGCATATTTTCGGGCAGGAAATACCATCTCCTATGCTGCGGTTTATGGACCGAGGGAATTGTTCCCTAAACATTTGCAGAACCCTAAGAAAGGGATAATTCGGTGTTATTATAATATGATGCCCTTCTCTGGTTCGGGAGAGAGAATCAGGCCGGGTATGAATAGAAGAGCCCAAGAGATTTCGCTGGTCCTAACCAAGGCGCTTAATCCGGTAATAGATTTGTCAGAGTTTCCTAATTCGGTGGTAGATATTTTTGTAGAATTGCCGCAGACCGATGCCGGAACAAGATGTGCAGCATTGTGCGCAGCCAGCATTGCCTTAGCTGATGCCGGTATCCCTATGAGGGACATGGTAAGTGCAATTGCAGTGGGTCAAGTTGATGGAACCATAGTAGCGGATTTGATTTATGGCGAGGAGTCGTATCCTGCAGTAGTATCAGACATTCCAGTTGCGGTTACCCACAATAATAAAGAAATTACTTTACTGCAGATGGATGGGGAGATCTCCAAAAAAGATCTAATTAAAGCCCTGGAATTGGCTAAGGGTGTTACTGAAACGATTTACGAGCTGCAGAAAAAGGCACTAAAAGATAAATTTTACAAGGATAACTAAGTGATGCCAAAAATGATCCTAAACAAAGAAACCATAGCGCAATTGTCCAAAGAGAATCAGCGGTTGGATGGCCGGGGAATGTTAGAATATCGGGAACCGATCCAGATTGAAACAAATATTTCGTGGACTGCAGAAGGTTCAGCGAGAGTACAAATCGGAGAGACCGTAGTCCTAGCGGGAGTGAAGATGTCCCTCGATAAGCCTTATAATGATACGCCCGACGAAGGAGGAATAATGGTCAATGCCGAATTGTTGCCTTTGTCTAATCCAGATTACGAGCCTGGTCCGCCGGGCATAAAAGCAGTAGAGCTAGCGAGAGTTACTGATAGAGGGATTCGGGAGTCTAAAGCCATCGACCTTAAGAAGTTATGCCTCCAGCCGGGAGAAAAAGCCTGGTTTGTAACCATTGATATTATCACTTTGAATGATGCTGGAAACCTGTTTGATGCTTCTACCCTAGCAGCGCTGGCTGCACTAAAAAGTGCCCGTTTCCCGGTGGCGGATCCAGCCACTGGAGCGATAGATTATCGCCAGAAAACCGAAGAAAGGCTGCCTTTACTTAAAGAACCGGTGGGAGTTACCGTATGCAAGATAAATGGTAATTTTTTAGTTGATCCCAGCAGTGAGGAAGAACAGGCCTATGACGCACGTCTTTCGGTGGCTTCAGATGATAAAGGGGCTATTTCTGCTATTCAGAAGGGGGGGGATGCTCCTTTAAGTATAGAGGAAGTTTCTCAGATGATTGACATTGCGCTGGATAAAGCAAAATTTTTACGTAAAATTTTAAGTAAAGAATTGGGCAAGAATCAAAAATGAAAAAGTCAGCTATGTCCTCGGAAGAAGAGCAGATTGTGACCTACACTAAATACGAGAGAGCCCGTATGATAGGGTCCAGGGCATTGCAATTGTCTATGGGCGCACCTTTTTTAGTAAAAGTGACTCCTGAAGAATTAGCTAAGATGAAATATGATCCCATTGAGGTTGCATTAAAAGAATTTACTGAGGGAGTTATTCCCATTACGGTAAAAAGACCAAGCGCATGGAAAAAGTAAATTTTTGCTTCCTGAGATTTTAACGAGAAAATTGAAAAAAAGCAATTTT
>JACRPJ010000040.1 GCA_016213985.1 Candidatus Woesearchaeota archaeon | reverse complement strand
GATGGTTGGAATGGTCTCGGAAATGTATATTCGTATATAGAAAACAATGAAAAAGCCATAGATTGTTACTTAAAAGCAATCGAGCACAAAGAAAAAGCTGATTTTATTCCTGAAGTAACTAAAGAAGAGAAAAAAATCTGGATGACTACCGACAACTTAAAAAAACAGTTTTTATCATATTTTATCGAAGTAGAACAAAGATATCATTCTTATCTTTTCTGGCAGGAAAAATATGGCCCAGCGACTGTCCAGGAATTTGATTGGGGAACTGAACAGAATAATGCCCACTTTTCCATTTTTTTTTTTTTTTCCGGAATCGGGCCAGAATTAAATATGGGTCATGGCCATAATACTTCAGGTTTACGCTGCTTAGGATCAGGTCGGTTAGAGGACTTTATCCGACTAGATCAAAAATCAAGAGAGGAAATCGGTCGATTGGCCCGAAAATTTGAGGATCAGGACTTAGAAGTGGGGTATATTGCCTGCACTTTTCTTTATCCCGAAGAGAGCAAAAAAGCCACGCCTGAAGATTACCCTCTCCATATGAAGAGTGATATATTTTACCAATTAATCAGCCAAAAAGAGAATTGGCCAGAAGAGAAGACCGGAGAAAAAGCCAGGGAAAAAACCTTTGCTTGGGCCAGGCAGAATCCCGACCAGTTGATTTCTTTCCGGAAAGAAAAACTCGAAACTGCCAAAAACCTCATGGAAAGCTTCCAGAGTTTGGTTTCTGATTATTTAGATTTATTAAAAGTTTTTTAATATATTTTAACTTCCATACTTTTCTTGAATTGCCCTCAGACTTTGCAACGCCCCCACCTGATTAATTTGGTAGTGCATTCCATGGTATAAATCTGAAATTTCTTTATGGGCGGAATCAGTAGCCAATTCAGGAGCACCGTCTCTTTCGCAGCAAAGATATTTTTCCAGTAACATCCTTATTCCTAGAGAATTAATCTGTGGAATTTGCTCTATTGCTCTTATCACGCACATCACTCTTTCTAATAAAAGAGTAGGTTCAATGTGTTCAGTTTGGACCGTCATTTTCTCTATATCGGAATATTAAACCTATATAAAGATTCTGAAACTCCAGAACATTACTCTTTGGTTAGTTACTCCTCGGTTAAATACTCTTTCACATTATCAAAATCTACTTTAACAAACACATTAGGCTTTAACTTACGTTGTTTCAATTCTTCTAGTGCCAATTTAACATGAGTGCTGCCTTTTGGGATTCCAAAACCCGCCAGCACACTTAAAGAGTTTAACTGCTTCAGGGCAGCATCCCGAGCCAGGATTGACGCCGCCGCGACTTCGAGGTATTTTGATTCAGCCCTCTCCTCTTGAGCATCACCAGCGTTGCAACCGGGATATTTGTCTACGATGTGCCTTCCCGGCTTTAGATATTGCCCACATTCTTGATGGAGGCGGTTTAAGAGCAACGTAACTTTGCCTTGATGCTGGTTGTATTCCTCCGGAAAGATGTTTTTTATTTCACAAGGAACGATTTTTCGGAGGCTATCCGCGATTCTTACAATTTCATGGTCACTTAACTTCTTGCTGTCTGCTACCCCCAACTCTAATAATTGCTTCCTTATCTTATCATCTGCTTTCACTGCTGCAACGGTTATTCCTCCGAAAGTATCTCCTTTCAGCGCTTCATCACTGCCGATAATCCATCCCGTTTCTCTTCTGAACTGTTCGGGTTGCTCTCTTTTTCCTATTTTTAGTCCCCTCAATTTTCGAGATAGCTCCTCTATTTCTCTCTTTTCTCCTTGTAGCAATAGTTTCCCCGAGGTGTAGAGAACAAGAGTAACTTTTCCCTTCTTCAGGCGCAGTTCTTCGTAGATAGTTTTAGGCTTATCTTTAGTTAGACCAGTTAATTTTAGTAGTGCCTCTTTTTTAACGTTGGTAAAGACTACCATTAAATTTGGGAATATGGTCATGGTTTAAAAAGTTATCTTATGATGGCTATAAGAATAAAGCAAAAGCTACAAAAATATTACTCCTAAAACTCTCCCAGCCTTTTCTGCTTCTTCTGCTCCATCAGCTCTTTATACGGCTGCCACATTCTTCTAAACAATTCAGGGTACTTATCGTAATGTTTGAGTAAGAAGTCCTGCGTTTTAGGATCGCTGAGGTAGCCAGAGCCAAAATCAATGCCGATTTTGCTCTTAAGGTTGTCTACATCAGAGACCATCCGGGCAGAAGTATCCGCTTCCAGCCAATTGAGATTAGACTCAGACTCTTTCAACGAGAGGTCGATGGCATCTGGCTCGATTACTTCTACCCGAAAATCTTTAACCACCTCGCGAATTCTTTCGAATAATTCTTCTCGAGCGAATGAGCTAAGAAGTTTAGAATCTTTTACCCCTAACCATTCCAGTTTTTTAATATCCTCTTCGGCAAAAGCTAGCGCTACCATAACCATGGGGCCGAGGATGGGCCCTCGACCGGCTTCGTCTACACCCACAATAACACGGCTGTCTTTCATTTTCTAAACAACAAAATTCCACTCATCTATTGATGAGTGGTTGTGGTGGAATTTTGTGTGCTCAAAAAACACCCGTCATGAGTGGAATTTTGAGCATCAAAAACCACTGGATTGTGCCATCATCGTATAATCATGCCACTCATCTATTGATGGGTGGTTTTTGACAGAGTGCTCTAAAAGAAAAATCCTCTCTTTTTCTTTTTTGGCCCTTTTCTGATCTCCTCCAGTTTCTTTAACATGATGGATAAATAATACTCCTCTACAGCTAGATTATTTAACTCCTGAAAGACCCGGGTCTGTTCTTCCGGCGATTCTCCTGCTTTTTCTCTCATCACGTCAAGTATTTTCTCTGCAACTAGGTAGTTACTCTTAGTAATCGATATAATATCAGTGCGCTCCATTCTATGAAGTATCTTTTCCAGCAGGAAACTAACTCGGTTTAAATTTATAGGATTATCCTTATAGGCATTCAGGAGACCAATGGTTTTTTTGAACAAGTTACTGGGTAGATTAATGCAGGACCTAACCCTCTCATTTACTTTCACAGAATTAGAGGGATTATGATACAGCTGAAGTACCTCTTCGAGAGGGTACCATTCTCTATAGTTAAGACCAGTGGTGAGGGTATGTAAAATCTCTTCCTGCTGAAAATGGTCCCCTTCGTAAACCGCAAGCGTATTCCACAGGAGGGGGAGCAACTTTTCCCTTCCCTTCACCTGTTTTACTGTTTCCAGGAAGGGGAAGAGACTTGGAGGAATGGGATTGCCTTTAAACTGCCGGGCTAGGCTCATCACTTCATCGTAAAGCAGGGAAGTCGTCTTAGTCATCACTATCATAAACAATTCTCTGTCTTTGATTGCCTCCCATTTATCCGGCAGGGAGAGGATTTTTTCTCTTATTTTTGGAACAAGCTGGTAAGAGTAAGAATGGGCTAGGCTCCGAATCTCTTTATAATATTTAAGCATTGGATGAATGACCTCGTAAAGATAAAAAGTCAGGAGAATATCCTGTAGGAGATGTGCAGGTTGGGTGGTCTCTGAACCAGTGATCTTCTCAAGAGAAGGAAGTCCACTGTCATCAAAATGAGGGAGTATAATATTTTCTTCAAAGCTAACCGGCAAACGGTAATCCTCCACAAAATTAAGCAGGCTTTTCTTCCTTAGGAACACTCCGGGCAAACACGACAAATGTGACACTTGATGCTGTTCTATTGTCTCATGCCAAACTCCTTGTAGGGAGTTATAGTCATATGCAAGCTTAAATGAGGGGAGCTCAGACCGCTCAGACCACCTTATGGACCTATTAATCAGCTTGTTAACCACGTCTTTAAAAATATTCTTAAAGCCTTCTTTGAGCAACAGCCTCTCCAGATTTTCCCTTCTTCCTACATAAGTCATCGTGGGTATTCCTCCAGCCATATCAACGGAAGTTCTAAATCCAGCTTGTTCATACTCCTCTTCTAGGTCAGAAGAGGGAGAAAGTATTTTAACCAGTCGGAAGGAGCCCTCCAAATACTCACTATACATCTGTAAATTCTCTGACAGCAAGGGAAAAGCTATAGGAAGGGTCAGACACTCCTTCGTCATTTCTGGAATTAATCCGTATACAGGGATTTTATTCAGGTAATTTATCGCCTGAACCAGAGTGCATAAATTATCTTCGCTATCGCTGATTCCAAACAGGTTGCATAACTCCTGCAATTCCACCGGGGCAGTAAAATAATTGCCATAAGGGTCAAAATCAATTGGGGGAGGAATACGGGGAAAGTAAGCTTCCAAAAAACTAGCTAAGCGGTAAATCACGTGCTCAAACTGAAGAAGAGGCTTATTGCTAAGAGGAACCTTTCTTAGGCCCTCAGCATACTCGGAGAGGTTCCTTATCTCTTTTTTTATTTGTTCTTCGGTATAAACCAGTTTGTAGGACATCTCACTTTTCAGGAAGTATGGGTAAAGCTACCCCATGATCATACAAGCAGGAAAGATTAAGGTACATTCTCACCAGATTTCGGGTATGCTCTCTCGTTCCCAATTTCTCACTTACCTTGTCTACTACCTGGTCCTCGAGGAGTTGATATTCCCGGTCCAAGGTAAGTTCCCTAGTGCATTTTCTTTGGACTTCTTTAAAAATTGGTTTTATCTCATGATGGCTATGACCTTTGCATATTTGGGCTCCCACTACCACCCCCGTGCTCAGTCCTTCCATTGTAACGGTTTCTATCTTTTCCGCTAGGTTTGTCTCTCCTTGCCCCATCAGGACTATTCCCGTTTCGCTTCCTAGCATAATCCCGGCCATACTGGTTAGCTTTTCAGTTATATCTGAATCATAAAAACCAGCTTTTTGGAGAAATTCCTGATTTGCTTCCTTTTCGGGAAACTTCATAAGCCGATTGGCTAAGTCGTCACTATACCCTCCTAAGATGTGCTGAATCACTGCCGCTTCAGGATGAGTCTCCCCTTTTTTGATTAATTCACTTTCGAAACGTTCTGCTGCCTGCCATCCGTCCATCAGCACGTCCAAAGAATGGTAAGAATCTTCGGAATGCTCATGCAGATAATAAATCAATTCCTTTCTCAAAACGCAGTCGGTTAAATTGCCATTAAAATCAATGGTCATTGCTCTATACTCTGGAAACTTCTCTTCTAGTCCCAACTTTTCCTCTTCCTGCAGAGTTTGCCCTTTCTCTAGAAAAACCATGGTAGCTCCCTCTTCAAGGGCCTCCTCCAAAGGGGTTTCCTTCCTTACTTTATCTTCATAAATTATTCCAATCTTTTCCTTATCCATTTTTCTTCTCCCTAGGGGTGGTTTTATTTTTATCATAGACTTCTACAGAAGTGAGCAGTTCAACCGTATCTTTCTTAACCCCAAAATAATCTTTAATTAAAGAGAGGTCATCTCCAATTGCTTCCCTGACTTTTTCCCAGTTCTGGCCCTTATTTTCCGGGGTTAAATACTGAAAAAATAAATGAGAATATTCTCTCTCATTCTTTCTTTTAAGTAAGCTGGCTGCTCTTTGAATATCCCGGCAGGAAACCCCCTCGGGAATGTTCTCGATTTCCCACCCGATATAGTGGCGGAATATCCCTTTTCTCTCTTCTGCATCAGGCAAATCCACAAAGAATTTGTGCTCAAACCGGCTCAGACTGGTGGTATTGATCACCGTCGGATTGTTAGTGGTGCCAAAAAAATAGATTCCTTTAATGGGACCGGTGCTGAACAGAGAGTTAAAGTGACTGGTCTCATCGCTTTTATGAGAGAATAGCCCGGCGTGCTCGAGTATGCCCGTAACTTCATCCAAAATGATAACCGCGGGAGCCATGATCTTGCCAATATCTATCAATTCATCGAGGTTTTTAATCCCTTCTCCCACAAATTTATTCTGCAAGGCAGCAGCAGATTTTTCCATACACGAATAGCCTAAAGTCTTAGCCAGAGCTTTAGGAATAGTACTTTTCCCTGTTCCTTTAGGCCCATACAGCAGAACAGTAGAGCCTTCTTCTCTCTGCAGGATTTCTTTGAGCTCGTCTTTAAGCTCGGTATATCCCACTAAATCCGCTGAGCATGAGTAGCCGCCATGCTCAGCAGCCTCCTTAAATCCGCCCCGGTATAACCAAAAGTAATCTTGGCAATCTCGTCCAGGAGTTTTCCTTCAAACTTTATTTTATGCTGGTTAGATTCCAGCACTTTGGAGTTGGAAGCGAGAATTTCCAGAATTTCTTTCCTTCCTTTGAGATTAGGGGGCAACACCGCTATCTCATATTCAAGCCTTCCGTTTCTCTTCAAACGACGATCAATTCTCGATCCGTAGTTACTGGTGGCCATCACGTAAATTCCCTTATTATCTTCCATCCCGTCTATTTGTCTGGACAGCTCGGTAATGATTTCGTATTCTTTGCCAATGGTGTCTTCTTTTTTGCCTACCTGGTCTATTTCGTCGTAGAAAATGATAACCGGCTTAAACTCGCTCTCCCTCGCCCATTCAAAAGTGAGTTGAATTTCTTTTGGGTCGTAAGAGCCTAGGACAAGAAGAGCGTCGGTTTCTTTAGCGATTTTTTTAACCAGCTTGGTTTTCCCCGTGCCCATAAAGCCAGTTAAGAGGGCTCCTTTTCCATTCAAGAACCCTAGCTTATTTTCTCCAATCCAGTACTTGATATTGCTTATGGCCTCACCAAGATAATCCGGAATATAAAGCTCGTGCTCTAACTCTTTGTCCACAATCCTGGGCTGAAAACGACCCAATAATGGGGGTATGCTTCTAACTTCATAAAGACTCCCTTCCCCTGCACCTCTCACTTTCTCTTTTCTTCCCTTTTCTTCTACGTCTGGTTCATCTGCCATCTTAGACCTCCGCAAAAATACATTTTATATTTCGTTCAGGCGCAAAGTAAAGATGAGAGCAGGAGCTACAATACTTGTTTGGCGCCGGATTAAAATAAACCTCTGTTTTTGAATTCAGGCTAAGAGAGGTTATTTCTCTATCTACCCCTGAAGGGTCACTCAATTTAATTTCTTTTCCTGAGAGAGGCTTAACTAAATGAAATCTAAGCGGAAGAGCAAGTTGTTCTGCAAAATTAACCATTTCTTTTATTTCGTCTTCGTTTTTCTGGTAAAGGGGAACATTAAGAAGCAAAAGAAA
>JACRPJ010000039.1 GCA_016213985.1 Candidatus Woesearchaeota archaeon | reverse complement strand
TAGTACCTTTTCACGCTTTTTGGCTTTTCCCCCTCTTTTGGCAATAAACGCTCTGGTATCTTCGGCTTAGATTCCCCTACTCCAAAACAATTCTTGCATAAATAACCCACTCCCTTCCCTGCCCATACAGTGCTTCCAAACTTAGTCGTGGGGAGAACCTTTCTACAAATATTACAGCGAAAAAAACCATCTGGAACTCCCTGCATCAAACTAATGGCCTCGGAGTCCCTCTCAAACTTCTTTTCTTTTAATAACTTTTTGAGCATGAGCCACTCACCTTTTCAACGTTATTTTCAATGTTATCATCTTCAAAAGAAAATACTATGATATAAAACTTGTGCTTAGCAATAGGAAAACTTTAAATGTCGGGCAACTTTCCGGAAAAAATGCTTTCTAAACCTAAACGGATCGGATTATCCGGTACACGAGAAATATACCCAAGAGGAGCCCATAAAAGAATAAGCTGATCTAGTAGAAAAGGTTAAATCGTGTGTCTCTTCTTGCGACGGCTTTGGCCTCCATAAGCTTTATAAATAATTAACTATAGTTAAGGTTATGATGCATAAATTAATCTTCCCTCAGGAGATCGAAGTGTGGTACATCCTACCGGCGATACGTAAGCATCTGGCAGCTAAATTGGTGCGCAGAGGCCTATCTCAAAAAGAAGTGGCCAAAATGATGCACATCACTGAAGCAGCTATCTCCCAGTACCAAAAAGAGAAAAGGGCTAAGGGAGAGATATTCGATGTAGCACTTAAGAGAGAAATAGAAGCTTCTGTAAAGAAGATTATCAGAAATAAAAACATACTTCATCCGGAGGTTATCCGCCTAAGCGAACTAGCTAAATCCAAAGGACTGGTGTGCAAGCTACATAAAGATAAATCAAAGTTAGAAAAAAAGCAGCTTCCCTGTTGCAACTGCAGGTACGCAAAATGAAAAGTAATCACCAGGATATCTACCTGGATCATGCTGCTACTACTTACGTAGATCCAAAAGTATTAAAAACCATGCTTCCTTATTTTGATAAATACTATGCTAATCCTAGCAGCCTGCATTGCCTAGGGCTGCAAGCCAAGAATGCGATTAGTAATGCCCGTCAAACCACCGCCCTTATTCTTAATTGCCAACCAGATGAAATCATCTTTACCGGAGGAGGAACGGAAAGCATTAACCTGGCAATCAAAGGAATTGCATTGCATAAAGGCAGTGGGCACATCATCACTTCTAAAATCGAGCATCCCGCAGTACTAAATACCTGTGCTTACCTGGAACAGAAGGGCTTTAAGATAACCTACCTGGATGTGGATAAGTATGGAACTATTTCACCAAAAGATGTGGAGAAAGCCATCCGCCCAGACACGATACTCATTTCAATTATGTATGCCAACAATGAGATTGGCGCAATCCAGCCCATTAGTGAAATAGGTAAGATTGCCCAAGAATTGCAAAGAAACATAATGTTTTATTTCATACTGACGCTTGCCAGGCAGCAGGAGCCCTGGAATTAGATGTTAAAAAAATAAATGTAGATTTAATGACTATAAACGGCTCTAAGTTATATGGACCAAAAGGAATAGGACTCTTATACAAAAGAGAAGGTATCAAGCTAGAGCCTCTGATTCATGGAGGAGGACAGGAATTTGGATGGAGAAGCGGAACGGAAAATGTTCCGGGAATAGTGGGATTGGCTAAGGCCCTAAAGCTAGTTCAGCAGGGAAAAGAAAAAGAGAACCATAGGTTAATCCAGTTGAGGGATTACTTTATCCAAAAAATCCTAAAAAAAATACCCAAATCATTCCTAAATGGACATCCATTTCAGAGACTGCCCAACAATATCAACATTTCCTTTCTAGATGCAGAAGGAGAATCAATTTTATTGTACCTAAACGAGCATGGAATCTATGTTTCTACCGGGTCAGCCTGCAGCTCGCACAAATTAGAAATAAGCCACGTGCTAAAAGCTCTGGGATTAAAACATGAAGCTGCTCATGGAAGTATAAGATTTACTCTAGGAAAGAAAACCACCCAAGCTGATTTGGATTACGTATTAAAAGTATTACCCGGGATTATTGCTTCTTTACGTAGGATTTCCCCAGTGCACCTGAAATTAAGTGAGATCCGAGAAGAGATGAAACAACCGTGAAAAAAACTAGGAAAAAACCCACTGAAACCGATGTAATTGGACATCGCGGAGAACGCTGGTTATATACCAGTATCGTTAAAGAGCATTTTTTCCATCCAAAAAATATTTTCACCAGTGATAAAGAAGCAGACATGTACGAAAGAACCGCTGATGGAGTAGGGCAAGTTGGCAGCCCGAAGTGTGGAGACGTGATGCGGATGTACATCAAAGTGGATAAAGAGACGGATACAATTAAAGAATGTAGATGGAAAACATTCGGGTGCTGCTCAGCAATCGCTTCAACTTCTATTCTTTCGGAGATGGTCATCGGCATGACTTTAGATAAAGCCAAGAAAATCACTCCTTTGGATATTGTCAAAGCTCTGGGAGGACTACCTGCAAGAAAGATTCACTGCTCGGTATTGGGAGATCAGGCGTTAAGAGCTGCAATTGAGGATTATAAGAAGAGAAAGAGGTGATTTTAGCTTTTTTTAATCGTTGCTTTTTACTCTTTTATGGAATATACTTCAGAATATCCCTCAGGTTATGCGTATCCACCACTTTTGTGGCTACTTTCTTTAATTTATTAGAAGCAGAATTAAATGCAATGGACAAACCTACTTCTTTAAACACTTCGATATCCGTATCGCTATCTCCCACATAGATACATTCTTTAGGAGAGAGCCCTAGATCGGAGCATAAATCGCGAATTATTCGGGCTTTCTTTTCTTTTCCTGCACCTATTGGCCAGATGAATTCGCCTACGACTTTTCCATCCCTAATTACCAATTCATTTGCAAAAATATGATCAACACCATAGTCTTTTTGCACTCTTCTGGCGACATCAATACTTGAAGCACTGATTATTGCAGTCATATATCCTCTTGTTTTGAGATGGTCAAAAGTTTCTTTAACACCAGGAAGATATTCAATAGAATTAACTAAATTGTAATATGGTTGGGCATCTTTCCCTTTCCATAATTTTACCACCACTTCTTCAACTAGCTTGTCATAATTAGAATGAAGATACCTTTCCGTAAGTTTAAGTCCTTCCTCTAAAGTTCCAAACCGTTTATGGAGTTCTATCCAAAAGTTGATATTTTTGAATATCACTCCGTCCATATCGAAAGCGATCAGTTTGTAACTCATAATCCTAAAGAGATTAATCCAAGAATATAAAGATTACTGGTTGAAATAGCCATTATCCCGGGCATACTTGATGGTTTCCTCAAACAGCTCTTTCATTTCAGGGAAATCGTCAAACAAATGCTCTTTGTTCTTTCTTAAGAACTCTTCCTTCCAGCCCTTCCAGTCCTGCTTGTAATCCATCTCATGGATCTCCGCATCCAATGCATCGATCGCTTTACAGAATTTCGCTTCTGGAGTTTTAGCTTCTTCAAATTCTGAGAACAAATCAACAATCTTCTTTTGTAACAGAGAAGGAACCTTGTTTTTGAGTTTGTGCAGTGCTTTTTGTTCCGACTCTTTCTTATCTTTCCTTCCATCGACGTTGCTGATGCAGATATCTCCAGTTTCCACTTCTACCAAATCATGATACATCAGCATCTCGTAAACTTTAATCGCGTCTAACTTCTGTTTAATCTTCTTTAATAAATAATCTGCTAATACTAAACAGCTCCAGCAATGCTCGGCAGAACTTTCTTTCCTTTCGCTCACAGAATTGCTCCTATTTACATTCTTCAGCTTGTAAAAAAATTTTAATTGACTTAATTCTGTCATTTTCTAAAACTCACTCAGCTTCTTATCTATAGCAAGGTTAACAATCGTGGTATTCCCTTCCTTGCCCGCACTTTTTTCTAATGCAATAAAGCGGCCTTCCTGCAGCTTGGTAATTCTCCTCTGAAAACTCTTATAGCTCATCTCTCCGCCCATCTCAGCATAGGCAGCGTAAATATCTCCTATTTTCTTCCCATTGTGATCCCTCACCAAGTCCAATATCAGTTGCAGCTCTTGGTCCAGCCCATCTTTAGGCTTGATGTGAAATTCGTCCACTTTTTTCATCGCCTCGGCCACATGTGCTAAAGCGACTTTCCGCGAACTCCTTTCTTCTGCAATGATCCCTGCTTCCCGCATTAGGTACAACCCGACTCTTACATCCTGCAATTCGGTGCATTTTTCTACGATCTCGGTGAAAGCTTCTTCATCCCAGCAGTCCGGAACAAACGCAAAGTCCCTTCTCTGCTTTAGAATCCCCACAATCTCCGCTTCATTATAAGCACGGAAAGGTAAGAATTCCGGAGAGAACCGGCTGCGAATACGCTCATCCAACTCCGAATAATAATCCTGATAATTAGTAAGTACAATCACCGACTTGCGGTAGATATCCTCTAGAATGCTATAAAGGAAATCGTGATCCTCCAGTTTATCCATTTCATCAAAGATGAATACTACCGGTTTCTTGTTGAAATGCTGCTTAATTATCCCAAACAATTCACTGGTTTTCTTGCTCTGGATGAATTTATAGCCCAAATCCTCGCAGATTCTTATAAAAATCTTGAAAGTAGTATTCTCCTTCCAACAGTTAATGTAAACAGTATGCACTTCATCAGTTTCTTCTTCTAACTCCCGAAGAACATGTTTGCAGGCAGTAGTCTTCCCTACCCCCGGAGGGCCATAAATAAAGAGGTTCCGACCATTATGACCTTGAAGCAAAGGACGGACTACCATAGCAAAACGCATCTGCTCATTTTCGCGATATTTTACTAATTTGGGCTGGAAATCATAATCTAGCGCTACTGAATCCCGAAAAATACTTTCACCGCTTTTCAGCATCTCCTTAAATAGGGACATGGACATTTAAATCAAAGCAGAGTATATTAAGTTTTCGCGGGGTGAGAAGATAAAAGTAAGCTTAAAGCCCAATTTAGAACGGTATTATTAATTCAAAGTACATATTAAGTTATGGGATAGAGCAGGGTGGCGGACCGCCTCCTAGCCGGACCAGCCTGCCAGCAGACGAAACTCAATAATTCTCATACTCTCTTAATGCGTGTTATGTCTAATTCAGAATTCGGGCTAAAAGATAGAAACCGAAAGATTTATTCTCTTGTTGGTTCTTTATACATAACAGATACCATTACTTCGTAAAACCATTCTCCTGCACCAACAGTAGACATCACTGTTTGAGATTGAGCCATTTGGATAACTTCAATTCCTTTATTCTTTGATAACCATTTATTTACAGTTGCTTCTAAGTTCTCCAATTCAATGTTAGGTCTTTCGCATTTAGAACCTG
Source organism: Candidatus Woesearchaeota archaeon (assembly GCA_016213985.1). Classification (GTDB taxonomy): domain Archaea; phylum Nanobdellota; class Nanobdellia; order Woesearchaeales; family GW2011-AR9; genus JACRPH01. The sequence goes on along the minus strand of JACRPJ010000039.1, from coordinate 177 downwards.
TTTTTCCAGCAATAAAATTTTTATATTTTGTTTCCATTTTATTTTCATTAATTTTTCATTAATATTAGAATAGACAAGTACTTTATAAATCTTTCGGTTTCTTTACTACTCTATAGTTTGTACACCACTTACGCCCGAATTCTGAACTAAAATTCATTCGGATTTTGCCCTGCTGCG